>CAIXPZ010000030.1 GCA_903921455.1 uncultured Verrucomicrobia subdivision 3 bacterium
ACCCTATCCCAATTCCAGCGGCTTGCATATTGTTTGGGCTTCGGGCTCTTTCCCAATTCCGCCATGGTCGCCTTCACCCACTCTTTGTTGCGACCAACCGCCTTGACGATCTCCGCCCAGGTCAAGGTTTCCGTGGCGAGGTGTTCCAGTACCTGCCGTGCATCGGTGTTGTGAATGTGAAAATCATCCGACCGACAAAAGTTGTTCTGGTTCTTCTTCAACCAGTCTTTTCGACCACGGAAAATTGAAACTCGGTTTGGGTGACAGCCTCGAATGCTCTTCTTTTTCCCAAGTGCATTTGCCAGCAAGATCCCCATCTGCTTGGCAATTTCTTCATCGGTGTCGTCCCAATTGATATGCGACCAGAGATAGTATTCAAGCCGCAGTTGACGGATGCGTTCACGAGTACAGCCGAGTTTCCTGGAGATGGTAGCGTCGTTCTTGCTCCAGTCGATATCGAGCGGATCAATTGGTTCACGGTCGACTTTGCTCTGAACATCGGTCTGGCTTGCTGGTGACAGAGAGGGGGCAAAGTCATTCGGATCATCTTCGGGAAAGGACAGGTAGACCAAGTGATAGCCCACAACCCCGTTGCGTTCGGTTTTTTGAACCTGGCAGTTGCTATCCTTCCACTGAATGGGCTGGGAAAGTAAAACCATGAACACCCTGGCGACGGTCTTGTCCCCATAAATCTGCACCATGTCTGAATGAAGGGCTGGCCCCTTTTCGAGCAGCTTTAGAATAGCCCTTTCCGTCTCGGTCAGATTCGGCTGCCAGGCTCTTCTTGCTTTGGCGGCGGCTGGCCTGTCACGACCCGCTGGCTTGACTTCCTCGTTGGTTTCAGTTGCCATGGGTGTTCTTGGAAATATCATGCGACGCACTACCCGTCAACCAGAAGACAAAACCCAGATTACCGCCCTCAATAATATCCTGATGGGCATTCACTATCGCCACGAATTTGCTCGCCGCAATCTGGAATTAATGGCCGCCAGCAAAACCATTTTGGAAACCTTGGGGATTCCGTTGGAGCAGGCGGAACATTTTATATCACCTGATGGGAAAACCAACCTAGCGAAGGCAATCATCGACCGCGTCAAGGCCGAGCCAGCCGCCAGCCGCACCGAGTTGATGGATCAGGTTGCCAACTTCTTGGGGGAACACCGCGTCCTGCCCATGACCTGCACCAGCGGTACATTCTTTCCGAAACCAGAGGATGTCGATGCCACGTTGGCCTTTGGCATCTGGAATGAGCTGATGAACATCGAGACCTTTGCACTGGCACGGCTTCGTCTCGGTCACCCCATTATGTTCCCTGTAATGCTGATCAATAATGTTCAACTTCCTGATGGCACCGTTGATGTCAGTCAATTCTTGAAGTTGCAGCGATATAATTACCCCATGCTCACCAGTCTGGATACCCCGAAGGAAGTGATTTCCGATTATTTTACGGTGCTTTATATGGCGGAACGGCTGCGACAAGCACAACTCGGACTGACGCCTGATGAAGGCCAAGTTTTCAAACGGATTCCGTGGAATGAAGCTGCCGCTGCATTGCTGACATTTGATTTCGACCAGCAAAAATGGCCGCATGGCGAGAAGAAGGCTCAGGTTCAGGACTTCTACCGAACCCAACTGCGTGACACTGAAAGTAAACACAAACTTAAAGGGGAAGAGCCCTCATCCCGTGCTGCTGAAAGTTCGTACGATAGATCGTTACAACGTGCCCGTCTGTGGATCAAAAATTACCGTAGTATCATCTGATTCCCGCTGTTCCTGCCCTCCTGTTTTGCCCCTCGCTGGATCGTAGTTCCATCCGTTTCCCCACCTCAGCAAACCTACGCAAGTTGGCGTGCTAACTTAGCGTATCTTATTGCAGCTGAATGACTTGGAATAAAATTAAAAAGAGCTATAATTGCTCGTGTTGGATGAAACATAACCAAAAACAAACAAAGGAACACGAGATGAAGACAACAGAAACGCAGTTAATCGCAGAAATCGAAACGAACAACAACCAAGGAGAAGTTATGGAAACAAACGAAACGCAGGTAGTGGCAGAAACAACGGTCGAAACATCCGAACCCGCAACAATCAACCCTGGCGAGGCCCCGGCAAATGAACCGGTGAAAGAGCCGGTGGTGGTGAAGCCGGTTGTCTTATATGAGCCCCATAGCTTAGCGGGTCTCTTCCCGGCCCTGAGCGAGAAAGAGATGCAGCAACTTACTTCAGATATTATCGAAAATGGTCAAAAAATCCCGTTGACCATAACTGAAGACGGGAAGTTGCTTGATGGTGTTGCCCGTCAAGAATGTATCCGCCGGGCCGGGCTAACTCCGAACGTGATCGTGTTGCCGAAAGATCATGATCCTCTCAAGTATGTCATCTCTGTGAACATGACGCGTCGCCACATGAGTACAGACCAACTGGCGATTTCGGCGGCTCTCCTTCAGCAGCAGCTTGCCAAAATCTCGAAATCCGAAAAGGCCAAGAAAGCAGCGGCGGTGCGTCACGGGAAGGTTGCTCCGGGATCCCCATCTGACCCCAAGTTACGTTCGGTGGAGGTTGCCGCACGGACGTTTAACGTGCCAGCAAGCAAGGTCAAAATGGCAACCCGGCTTCTCCAGGAATCCCCGGCAGCAGCAGAGGCTGTCAAGTCCGGGAAGACCTCGTTCAAAAAAGCCAATCGGGATGTTTGGGCGGCAAAGAACGTGGCGGCCATTGAACAATCGGCGGCTGAGTTCAATGCCGAAACGATGGGCGACTTTGATAAGGCCGTTCAGCTCGTGCATTGCGACTTCCGGCAGCTCTTGGAACAACGCCCGGATCTTCGTGGGAGCGTGGATTGGATTTTCACGGATATTCCATACGAATTCCGGGATCTGCACCTTGTACCCGAACTCGGCAAGTTTGCGGCAGAGGTTCTCAAACCGGGGGCACACCTTGTCATTATGACGGGTACAGCCGGGTTGCCGGTGGTCATCAACGGCATCTTACAAACCCCTGAGTTAGCATGGCGTTGGCAGATTGCCCATACCATTAGCGGGGGTGGAGGCATAGCTACAATGTATGGGCCATATCGGATAAACCAATACTACAAACCAATTCTGGTCATCCGCAAAATTGGATCGGATGTTCTGCCTTCAATTATCAGCAAGGATGTTGTCGACGCAGGACCCTGTTCCTCTCTTAAGGGCGTTCACCCGCATTCTCAAAGTCCGGAGGGATTTGAAAACCTGATGGATGTTCTGGATGTCCGCCCCAACTCGTTAATTCTCGACCCATTTTGCGGTCTGTCTGCAACAGGCATTGCCGGTATTCGGAAGAATTGCAAATTCGTTGCCTGCGATATCGAGGATAAATACATCGGGTTCAGCAAAAAGCGTCTGATGGCAGAATGGGCCAAGCTCCATCCCCAAACCGTGGTCGTTGCCGAAGCCCTAAAGGAGGCTGCTTAAAATGAAACGAACCATTCGCGATTATCCCGCATTGCAGCGAAATCTTCGGGCTTTCGCTGAGGGACATCTGCAATTCCTCGCAGTCGACGGCTTGCCAGGGGTTGGGAAAAGTACAGAGGCTGAGAAGGCATGTCCGAATGCCCATCGCCTCAACGGCTCGCTAACGGCCTTCGAGTTTTATCGGGAGCTCTACCGCCATCGGGACGTGGATGTTTTGCTGGACGATATTGATGGGTTTTGCCAAGACCGTAATCTAATTCGTCTTGCAAAATGTCTGTGTGATACCCGCCCCCAGAAGACCGTTGCCTGGCACACGGCATCCCAACAACTCGATGCGGAAGAAATCCCACGTGAGTTCACAACCACCTCCCGTGCCATCCTCATCGCCAACGACTGGAATGAGTGGAATCGCAATGTCGGAGCCCTGCAAGATCGGGGACTTGTGATCCATTTCCAACCGACAGCCCTGGAAGTTCACACACAGGTTGCCAACTGGACTCCCGACCAAGAGGTGTTCGAGTTCATTGGGCAGCATCTGCATCTGATTACCGAACCATCGATGCGGCATTATGTTGAAGCCGCCGATCTGAAAAAGGCTGGGCTGGATTGGGAACAGGTGCTGCTGGAGACTTGGAACATTAATCCAGAGGTACGGGTGCTGTTCCGCCTCTTGGAAGATCCTCGCCTCAATCAGACTGAACGGGTTGCAATGTTCTTGAGCGAGACTGGAGCATCTCGGCGGCAATTCTTCTACCTCCTGTCCAAAATCCGTAAGGCGGGCGGCCAGAACCGTTGCACTTTTGCACCAGCGGACGCCCCAAGCGATCCAACTCCAGCAACAACACCAGAAGCGACGGAGCAACTGGTCGAGATGGCAGCGTAATTCACCAAGGAAAACAAATATGAAAACTATCAAATCTGAGAAAACTGTAACTGGCACGAAGGAATGGGCCAAAAAGAACGCCAACTGCATCAGCGGGTGCTCCCACGACTGCTTTTATTGTTACGCCAAAGCAATTGCCATCCGCTTCCGTCGTAAAACCGCCCAGAACTGGAAAGATGAAGTCGTTGTCGGGGCCCATCCTGTCGGTGGAAAACCATGCCGTGTGATGTTCCCCACCACCCACGACATTACGCCGAACTCGCTGGCTGTCTGCATGGATCAGATCCAACTGATTCTCGATGGCGGCCACGAAATCCTAATCGTCTCGAAGCCGCATCTCGAATGTATTGCGGCTATTTGTGAACGGTTCAAGGACTGCAAAAAGAAAATCCTGTTTCGGTTCACCATCGGTTCCGCCTCCAACGCAACCTTGAAGCTCTGGGAACCTGGAGCCCCGTCATTCGATGAGCGTCTGGCATCCTTGAAGTTGGCACTTCGGGTGGGGTTCGAGACCATCGTTAGTTGCGAACCAATGCTGGATGGCAACATCGATGCGGTTGTTAAGCAGGTTTTGCCATACGTCACGGATTCCATCTGGCTTGGGAAAATGAACC
>CAIXPZ010000031.1 GCA_903921455.1 uncultured Verrucomicrobia subdivision 3 bacterium
AATCGCCCAGGTGATGGACCGGGCGAACTCATAAGTTTTCAAGTAGCCTCCGGCCACACCCCATGCGACCAACTTCCCATCCTCGCGCTGGCTCAGTCGGCGGGCATGGTTCGGATTGCGCGTTTGCACCCAGACGATCCCGCGGACCGGCTGCCAAGCACACAAATCGCGATCACCCACAGCGGTGTTGAGTGGAATGGTTGCCATATCAGTTCAAGCTGGGGTCCGAGTGAGGGTTGATGGGATTCCGATCCGGCAGCGTCGCTGCCGGCAAACGGCAAGGCAGTGTCCGCGTCTGGAGAAACTTCTCCACGGCGGCCACGGAATAAAACACCGGACCACCGCCGCGCTTGGCAGTGGGATTGGCTTTGAAGCGCGGAATGCGCGCGGTATCAAACCATTCCCGCAGCGTTTCCGCGCTAGGAACCGGATCAAGATGTGCTGAAATCAAGGTTTGCATGAGCTGGTCCAGCGTAGCCAGCCGTGCCGAGGTGGTTTGTTTTGGATTGGCAATCATTGTAGATGCACATTACACAACTGTTCTAATTCTGTCAAATTAAAGTTGAACGGCTTTGCACAGGTGTTATTGTGGCCGCATGAGAGTGTCACCCTTGCTGCATCCTTTGGCGGTTCTGAGAACCACCATCGGCCTCACCCAAAAACAAATGGGCGATTTCGTCAACCGCGCCGCCCGCACCATCCAATCGATTGAATTGCGCAAAATGCCGCTTACCGATGAACTAGCTTTGCGGATTGCTGAGGCCACTGGGGTGGACGAGGCTTGGCTGGCGGAAGGAAATCCCAATATACCGCCTCGCAAGGGATTGACCCTGCTCGCCGCCGGAAAAGGAGATGGCGAATACACCAAGGCCGATTACCAGTATTACCGCGCCTATGTGGAGACAAAGTTATGGGACGAAAAAGAATGGGCGGAGACCTTGAAAAAGGCGGAAGCCAAGGGGAATAAAACTGAAGTGGCGAAACTCGCCTTGGAAAAGCTTGACGCCATGGCCAGGCAAAAGGCAATGACCGACCTCATGGACCAGGCGCTGGTCGCTGAACTCCAGCTGATTTTGGTCGAAACCAAGTTGAACGAAAACATGCGCCTCGCACGCTGGAAGATTCGCCGGTGCTTGGAAGACCTCGCCACCGAGTTTTCCATCAAGATTCCCAAGTTGAAGACTACCGTCAGCGTGAACGAATTCGCGAATTTCCCGCCTGCTTCCGAGGAAAAGGTCTCTGCCCCGGCGGACAGCGAGGCACCGGCTAAGAATTCCGAAACCAACTGAGGAGCCACCGTCACTGGTCAATCATCCGACTCACTTCCCCGCCAGCTGCCGCAGAAATTCCGCCGGGCTGACAATCGGGATGCCTTGATATTGCCGCAGCACTAGCAGATGCTTTTTATCGCCGCTCACGATGAAGTCGGCTTCCGCCGCCAGCGCACATTCCAAAATCATTTCGTCGTCGGGATCTGCCGTTGCGCCGGACGCGCGTTCCACCGGAAAAACCAGTTCGGCAGCTTCGGTCAGGGCGGCCACCCATTCCACGCATTTCCGGTTAGGATAATCCAAACGAAGTTCTTCAACGGTTTCGTGGTATTCGGCGAGCAGGGTGGAACTGACCACCGCCACACATCGGCCTTGCGCCCACGCCGCCAGGCAGTCAAACGGTGCCCCCCGCCAAAAACTGGCGCTGGCCACGACATTGGTGTCGAAAACAACTTTCACGCGGCGACACGGCGACGAACACGCTGCACGGCCGCCGCGACCGCCGTTTCATCCTTCGCCGTCATTGCTGGCAGACCGCGACCGCCCAGCAGCAGTGACCGCACCCGCGCCGGCGTGAGGGATTGGCGTTTGCGCATGACAATGAGTCCGCCGGAATAACCGACATCCAGCTGGTCCCCGGCCTTGATCCGCGCCATTTCGCGGATGGCTTCCGGGATGACCGTCTGGCCTTTGACTGATACTTTGGCAATCATGTGGTAAGCCTAGCCTTACTTTGGAAAGAATCAAGCTGTATTCGCTCGGCGCCGCTGGTCGGCTTGACCGGTTTCTTTGGCCGGGGCGAATTGATGGCATGTGGCGCTGCCACCGGCCGCAGCGCATAAAACTGCCTGGTCTCCGCGCTGCTTACGCGCCCCTGGTAATGCTTCTTAATGATGGCCTCCGAATTGCCGAACTGCTCCGCTGTTCGGCCGTAGCTGCCCGTCAGTCGGAAGTAATGCGAGATCGCCGTGTGCCGTAACACGTCCGACACCCACGGCCGCATGTGCGGCAGCTCGTCCGTCTTGGTCCCATACCCGATGCTGACACGACCTTGGCGCAAATCCTTTTCATAAGCCGAGCGGTAAATCTCGCCGCGCTTGCGATATTGGCTCAGCCACGCTTTCAGCGTTTTATCAATCACCACAATCCGACCCTTGCCCGTCTTGGTCTGCGCGCCCTTCAACCGAATCTCCCCATCCTTCAAATTGACCTGATCCCACGTCAACCGCGCCGCCTCAGTGGGACGCAGTCCGCCGAACATGCAGAGCGCCACATACGGCACCGACCGACCCTTCTGGACTTTTTCCGCAGCCTGCAACAGCGACCGACATTCATCCACGGGCAGCACCACCGGTTCATGATGATCGGCGGTGGCAAACCCCTCGATCTCGACTGCATAGCAGGGATTGTTCACCGCCCAATGCCGTTTCCCTTTCATGCACCACAAAAAGAAACTGGAAAGAGCCCGGCGATCGGCGTCCTTGGTGTTGACTGAAACTTTTCGGTTCGCCAGAAAATGCTCGATGTGATCGGGCAGCACGTCGGTCACCCGCAGGTTGCCCAGACTGCTGACAAAGCGGGTTACGCGGTTGCGCAAATTATCCTTGGTCATGGGACGCAATTCCTGTGTGGTGGTAAGCCAGTCGGTGAAAACTTTCAGCGCCTCGTCCAAACGGGGCGACTCCTTAACGGAAGCCGGCTTGCCCGTGCGCAGCCAATGATCCACGGCCGTGATCAAATCCTCATCCCGCTCCAACCGCTTGAAAGCGGCCTCGGCAACGCCCACCTGATTATCCGTCAGCCGCGTCGCCCGTAAAGCGGCGACACCATTGGCAGCATGAAACTCGCCCTCCAGTTCGGTGAACCGATATTGTGCTTCCTCGGCGCGGGCGAAGTTTTCACGGATGCGATCCCCGTTGCGGCGCGTGCCGGTGACACGCCAGCTTGGAGTGCCCGTTCGTGGATTGGTGTAGGGCAAAATCTTGAACCGAGCCTTCGGTGTTTTCATTGTGCCCCATTATACCGGAAATTGAGAACACAGTCAACCGAATGGCAACCGTTTTTTATAAATCGTAATTCGCCTTATATTATGATTATGTAAACAGTCCGGGCCGGACTGGCCACGGACCAGCCCGCGTGGTTCACAAGCAAAACGGATTACTTCGCATCGGCGGCCTGCTTCATGCCGTCTTCGAGTTTCTTTATGTCTTCGGGAGACAGCTTGGGGCGGTCAAGCTTGAGGGTCAGTTTGTCGAGCTTGGCCGTGAGCGTGAACGGCGGGAGGTAATCCGCATCGTCCACACCGGTCAGCGTGTCGGAGCCGATGTCGAAGGATTCGTCGAACTGTAGGATGAGGGGAATGGTGTGTTCCATGGTCTGCTTGGCGACTTCCTTGCCGTCCACTTTGAGCGTGCCGCTGCCGCCGCGACCGATGCCGCTCATGTTGTTGAAGGCGAGCGTGCCGGCGCCGAGGCCGTCATACTTGAAGTCGAACTCGACGGTATGTTTTCCCGGCGTCAACGCCTCCGGCGCTTCCCAGCGGACGTGCTGCAAGCCGAACAGATTCCAGTTGAACACTGGTTTGCCCTTGAGCAGATAGAAACCGTAGCCGCCGAAACGACCACCGCAGGTGACGAGCATGCCCTCGGCTCCACTATCGGGCACTTCGATGTCTGCCGTGATGGTGTAGGAACAATTGAGCAAAGACGGTGAATCGCCCAGCGGCAGGCCGATCATCGCGTGCGAATAAACAAACTCGCTGCGACCGGCGGTGATGTTGGGCCGGGGTTGTGCAATCCGGGTGGCCACGGATGTATCCAGCGGCAGCACGTTGTATTTCTTCGCTTCTTGCAGGAACACCTCGGCCATCGCCTTCACTTTGTCCGGGTGTTGGGCGGCCAAGTCGTTCGCCTGCGACCAGTCCTTCGTCAGGTCGTAAAGTTCCCAAGTGCAGTTGTTGAGCGGATCGGGATTGCCGGCGCTGGCCAGCACCCACGGCGGACGAACGACCTTGGTGCTCGCGAGCCAGCCATCCTTGTAAATGGCGTGGTCGCCCATCATCTCAAAGTATTGCGTGTGATGGCGCGAAGGCTCGCCGGCATTTTCCTTTTTGAACGTGTAGGCAAAGCTCGTGCCCTCAATCGGCGACTGCTTAATGCCTTCCACATATTCCGGCGCGGCAATGTCGCAGGCTTCCAGAATCGTCGGCACCACGTCAATGAAGTGCATGAACTGGTTGCGGATGCCGCCCGCGTCCGTGATGTGGCCCGGCCACGAAACGGCCATGCCTTGACGGACGCCGCCGAGGTGCGAGGCGATCTGCTTGGTCCAGGAGAACGGCGTGCTGAACGCCCACGTCCACGGAATGGCCATGTGGTTGTAGGTGTGTTCCGTGCCCCAGACATCGCTGAACTTCAGCGCGGCTTCGATGGGCAGGACCACGCCGTTCAATGCGGCGACTTCGTTTGGCGTGCCGGTCATGCCGCCTTCGGCGCTCGAACCGTTGTCGCCGCTGATGTAAATGATGAGCGTGTCGTTGAGCTTGCCCATGTCGTCAATCGCCTGAATCACGCGGCCGATTTCATGATCGGTGTAGGCGAGAAACGCGGCATAAACATCCACTTCGCGGATGAAGAGTTTTTTCTCGTCGGCGCTGCATTGATCCCAGGTCTTGAGCAGATTCGTCGGCCACGGCGTCAATTGCGTGTCCGCCGAAATCACGCCGAGCTTTTTCTGATTGGCGAAGATGGTTTCCCGGAGCTGGTTCCAGCCGCCGTCGAACAGGTGCATCGCACTGATCTTGTCCACCCATTCCTTCGTCGGGTGATGCGGCGCGTGCGTGGCACCTGGAACGTAATAGCAGAAGAATTTTTTGCTCGGGTCAATCTGGTTGAGCTGGTTCAAGCGGTCAATCGCATCATCCGCCATCGCCGTGATGAGATTCCACGTCCCCGGCGCTTTGCCCTCGAACGGATAAATCTGCGTCGTGTTGCGGAACAAGTTCGGCTGCCACTGGCTGGTGTCGCCGCCCATGAAGCCGTAGAAGTAATCAAAGCCCATGCCGAGCGGCCATTGATCGAACGGCCCAGCCTGGCTGCATTGGAACGTAGGCGTGTTGTGGTTTTTACCGAACCACGAAGTGGCGTAACCGTGGTCGCGGAGAATGCGACCGATCGTCGCCTTGTCTTCCGTAATCACGCTGTTGTAACCGGGAAAACCCGTGGCCTGTTCGGATACCACGCCGAAACCGGCGGAATGATGATTGCGGCCCGTGATGAGCGCGGCCCGTGACGGCGAACACAGCGCGGTGGAGTGCATCATCGTGTAACGCAAGCCCGTCTGCGCCACGCGATCCATCGCTGGGGTCGGAATGACGCCGCCAAAAGTGCTGGCCGCGCCGTAGCCCACGTCGTCGGTCATGATGAGCAGGACGTTCGGCGCGTCTTTCGGCGGCACGATGCGCGGTGCCCACCACGCTTTGGATTGCAGTGCGCCGTCCTTGATGACGCCGCCGAATTTCGGATCCGGCGCGGGGAGTTGTTGCCCGTTGATTGTCGTCTTCGTGCTGGGCTGGCCCAGTTCGCCGGTGATTTGTGGTGAGTTGCCGGCGGACGAAGTCGTCACGCCCACGGTTAAGCCGAGCGCCGCTGAAGCGGTCAGCGCAGCCAGGGTGCATTGCATCAGATAGCTACGTTTCATAGTTTTTCCTTTGGTGTTGTTTGGGACAAATGGTTGCTACCGCCGCCGGAGGGCGGGGTCATAACCCGCCGCCGTCCGCGTGTAGGTGCGCGGATAAACCCGGTCATAGGCGGCGGCTGGATACGCGGCGGCACCGGTCGCCACCGGTTCGGTGGCGGGCGTCACGGCCGGATGGGCGTCATTGATTTCATCGCGCGTCCAGCTGGTCGCGACGGGATAGGTGGTGCCGTAACCATAATAAGTGTCGTAGGTCGTCGTGGTGCCGGATGCGGCGGCTCCGGCGGGCGCGGCCGTCGCCGGGGCGGTCGGGTCGGACGCGGGGGCGGCGCTGGGCGTTGCGGCCGTGGCGGCGGCCGGGGCCGGGGCGTCCGGCAATGGCGCGCGGGCCTGGGAGAGAGCGAGGAGTTCGGCCTCCGATGCCTGCGCGCGGGCCACCGCATTGGCGTTGTAGACCAAAACCCACCAGCCGCCATACGATCCCCATTCTCCCGGCAGGATGCTGCCCACCGCCAGGCCGCCGTTTTCCGTCAGCACTTTCCGGTTCAAGTCCAGACTGCGGACCATGGCCCGGGCCTCGGGGCTCGCCAGCAGGGAACGGACAAAATTGACGCAATTGCTCCGCGCGCCGGCGTCCTGACTCAGGTAATTCAGCGCGCCGAACTGGATCGCCGCCGGCCGGTCGAGGTCGCCATAGATGTTGAGTTCGTAGCCGCCTGCGGCGCAGCGGAACGAGATGTAGGGGATGTTCTTCAGCAGGCCATAGCTGACCACCGGCGCCGGCACCTGCCGCAAGCCATCCGCCCAGCGGTTGGTCGCCAGCAGTGACACCATCTGCGCCCAATCCGGAATCACCTGGCCGTTGTTGGAGACGTGCGGGGCGGTGGCGGCTTCCCGCTTCACTTCCTTGAGGAGGTTCGGCGGATAGCGAAAGGTGCCATAGGCCATTTGCAGCAGCACCCCGTTGCTGTCCTGCTGCAGGATGTTGCCGGTAATCACGGCCCCGCTTTGCAGCACGACGACGTCGGCTTGGAGGCACGGGCTGAAAAGACCCAAGATAAACAGAAGGCCGAGCGCCTTGACCTGATTGGTTGACGGTTTCATATTTTTGGGATTTGCTGTTTGATTCGGTCCAACTGAATTAAAAACCACCGCACCGTCACTCCTGCTGATTACAATCGTTGCCTTTAATTTAAAACACTGGGCGCCAACCTTGTAAAGTGTTTTTTGGTTTTTCTCCCGCGGGGGTTGGAAAATGTATTTCCGGCGCATAGTTCCGCCGTCCGCCCGGACAAACAAAGCGGGCGGCCCGACCGGGCCGCCCGTGTTTCCCGTAAACGGGTCGCGCGCTTAGAAGCGGACCGTGGCGCGGGCGCCGATGAGGGCGGCCGCCTTGTAATCCGATTCCGACAGCTGGTGGCCGGAGCTGTTGTCCACTTCCACGTTGCCGCCGGTGGCGAGGCCGACGAAGGCGTTCAGGTCGATCGGCGGGCACGCATGCCAGGTGGCGTCCACAAACAAAGTGGTGGAGCGTTCCTGGCCCACGCCGTTGGCCGCGTCAATGCGGAACCGGGACTTGTGATATTGGGCGCCCAGGCCGAATTCCACTTCCTTGCTGAACAGCCAGTTCAACTTCGCGCCGTAGCCGGTGGTGGCCACATCCGTCAGGCCCACGTCGAGGCGCCAGCTGTCGTCGAATTTCCATTTGGCCGTGATCAGCGGCAGCACCCGGGTGTCATCCTCGAGCTGGCTCATCAGCGCCAGGCCCGCGCCGAGGCTCAACGTCTCGTTGACCTGGTAATTGAAACCGATCAGCCCGCCGCCGGTGGTGCCCTGATTCAAGGCGCTGCCGGATTCGGCGGACATCTTCACGAAACCGCCGCCGTAAGCGGTCCACTTCTCGTCCACCCGCCAGGAGAGAATGGCGGAGGCGGACAGGGTGTTGATGTTCTTCCACAGGGAGGGAATCCCCGAGAAATCATAATAGTCATACTCATACCGGAGCGAGGTGCTCAGGGTGAACGCATCGTTCAGGCGCACGGGCAGGCTGACGCCCGCCTTGACGCGGGTGAGGGAGAACGAGCCGCCCTTGTCGATATCCGCCTTGAACTGCTCGGACACGCCGCCGGTGACGGCGATGGGCAGCCGGGCGGATTTATCCGCCGCCGGTTGCGCCTGCGCGGCGGGCGCGGCCACGCCGTTGTCCAGGCTCTCGACATCCTGCGCCAAGGCCGGCAGGCCCAGCAGCGACACTCCGGCCAGCACGACGCCGCCGGTCCAATGGTTCATCATCTTGTTATTTTTCATTTTCATTTTTTTTGTTAACCGACTAAATCGAGGGTTCACGATAGCGGGGAAATGTTCCGCGCCTCAAATCAATTTGTCCGGCGCGGGGCCGGCTTATTTCTTGAGCAAATAGAGACCGCCGATCGCCATGGCAATACCAGCCACGCGCGCCACGGTCAACGTCTCTTTGAAAAACAGCACGCCCGCCACCGCCATAATGGCGGCGCCGCCCGCCAGCACCATCGGCACGGCGGACAGGGGGCCACCTTTTTGGAACAGGAGGAAAAAGAGGATCGTCCCCACACCCACGCACAGGCCCGTGAGGACCGACCAGCCGATGCCGGCCGCGTCCGCCGTTTGCTGCCAGCGGCCGGTGCCCCACAGCCAGCCGAGATAGGCCAATATGGTCAGCGCCGCGCTGGCCTCCACCACGAACCCGCCCAGCCCGTCGCTGATGGTGGCGGCCGCCAGTTTGGTGAAGACTTGATGCAGGCCATACAGGACGGCCGCGCCGACGGCATACCAAAACCATTGGTTCATAGATGTATCCTTGGGGTTCATTGCCTAAATCAATTGTTTCTACGCGGCGTTGCTTTCGGCTTTCGCCGGTTGGCCAATCCGGTCCGACGCGGGGCCGGGAGGCTTGGCGTTGTTTGGCTGAGAGTAGGCAAGACGGCGCGGGAGGTCAACCGCCACAAAATGGGGCTGATTTGGGGAAAGAGAATGCGCCTTTTGGAAAAAATGACACGCTAACGGCGTCAGCGGGCAAGCTTTGGGCGCGGTCTGGCAGGCTTTTCTTGCCGACCTAAATGCGTTTCGGATGCTTTTCCCGCCAGACGAGCAGGAGCAGAACGGTCAGGAGCAGGGCGGTGAGGCCGGTGCACAGCGGCGCGAGGAAGCGGTCGAGGGGCAGGGAGCCTTGGCGCGGCAGGCGGAGTTGGGCGGAGAGGATTTCGCCGTTGCCGGGAATGGAGGTTTGCGCCACGACATAACCGCCGCCGGTGACGGCCTGGGAAATGCCGGAACTGTCCACGCGGAAAATGGGGATGCCATACTCGGCGGCGCGCACGGGCGCGACGCGGGAGTGGAGTTCGTGCTGATGCCGGCCCCAATATTCCACATCCATCGTCGGGCAGATGATAAGCTGCGCGCCTTGCCGCACCAGCTCGTCGGTCACGCGCGTGTAGCTCAAGTCGTAGCAGACGCAGAAGCCGATCTTGCCCCACGGCGAATTCCAAACCTGCTGCTCCGGCGCGGGCAGACCGTCGCGAAAGAATTGGATGGGCACACTTTTAACCTGCTTAAAAACAACTTCGCCGTTCGTGCCGATGACGAAGGCGGTGTTGTAATAATTATTGGTGCCGACGGGGTCTTTGCCGCCGACGACGAGATACCGCCCCTGTTCGCGGCACCAGTCCTTGAGGGCAGCCGGCGGCGGGCCGTCGAGCGTGTATTCGCTGAGGACGAAAATGGGCGCGTTGGTGTTTTTGGCGAGGGCTTGCGAGAGGATTTTGGGCAGGAGCTGGGCGGGCGGGAATTCCAGTTGGACGCCGACGAGGGATACCGGTTGGTGGTTTGCGCTATATGCATAAATCTTCATTCCACAACCGAGCATTAAAAACCAAGATATCGGGATCAAAATCAAAAGAGCCAGACTCGCAATTTGAACATGCAATCTTTTGAAAGAGTTTCTGAACGCAGCAATTGTTGCCGCAAAGAAAAGGATAAAGCCAACGCCATACATTCCAAGAGTGACAAATGGTGCAATTTGAAAGTTGGGATATGCATAACCCACATTCAGCCATGAAAACTTCAAGTAGTAGAGTTCGCTGCGGAAGTATTCGAGGCCGGTCCAGATAATCGGAATCAGCCACGCGGTTTTAACTTTGCCCCAGCGGCGCGCGCAACCGCAGACCAGCGCCGCAAACAGCCCAACCCAGAACGCCAGCACCAGCCAGAGCAGCAGCGACAGGACGTTGAAGATGCGCCAGAAGAAAAAGAGTTGCGGCGCGTAGCCGAGGAAGCCTGTCGCCAGCCCGAAATAGAACGCGCGCCGAACGGTCGGTTGATCCGTCAGTTTGACGAGGCCAAACGCGTAGCCGAAAATCAGCAGCCCCGCCGCCGGATAATGTAGGGACGTGTAAGCCGCGTGAAAACACGCCACAGCCAGCGCCGACCACAGAACAGATTGTCTCCAGCTCAAGGGGCCCGCTGATGGTTTCAGGGTGGTCATCATCGGTATAGTTGGTTTTCGGTTGAACAGAATCAATCAGTAAGACGGAAACGCAGGACAAATGCTCCCTCTTTCTGACTTTCCTTATGGCGGCAATGGGAGCATAAATCGGTCATGCAAAAGCATAAGACCTTGCTCGCGTTTCTGGACGACGTCTACGAAGACCTGGAACTCTGGTATCCCAAGCTGCGGCTGGAGGAGGCGGGCTACGCGCTGAAATGCGCCGCACCGGCCCTCAAAACTTACGCCGGCAAGCACGGCTACCCCGCCGCGGCGGATTTGCTGCTGAGGGACGCGAGCGCGGATAACTTTTGCGGCTTGCTAGTGCCGGGCGGTTTCATGCCGGACAAGCTGCGGCGCGATCCGAAGGTGCTGTCGCTTACGCGCGAATTCTTTGAGGAGGGCAAACTCGTCGCCTTCATCTGCCACGGCGGCTGGATTCCGATTTCAGCCGGGATTCTCAAGGGCAAGCGCGTCACCGGGTCGCTCGGCATCAAAGATGACCTGGAAAACGCCGGCGGCATCTGGGTAAACGAGCCGGTGGTGGAGGACGACAACCTGATCTCCAGCCGCACGCCGCGCGATCTGGCGCTGTTCGGCCACGCGATGGTGCGGTTTCTGGACGCGAATGTGAAGTGACGCCGCGTTTTCTTCATTGAATTATCGGCGGTGATTCCTAAACTGGACGCATGGAAAGTACGTCACCATCGCAGTTGGCCCAATACATACCGATTTTGTTCCTGCTTGCCGCCGCCGTCGGCTTCGCGGGCGGAACGCTGGTGGTATCCCTGCTGCTCGGCAAATTTGCCAAGTCCAACAAGGCCAAAGACTCGGCCTACGAATGCGGGAAAGACCCCATCGGCGATGGCGGCGGCCGCTTCTCGGTGAAATTCTACCTCGTCGCGATGCTGTTCATCCTGTTCGATATCGAAGTGGTGTTCATGTATCCGTGGGCGGTGGTGTATCGCGACATGCTGGCGGAACACGCCACACGCAACCTGATTTTCGGTTCGATGATATCCTTCCTCGGCATTCTATTCATCGGCTATCTCTACGCCGTGAAGAAAAAAGCCTTCGACTGGAAGACTTAATTTCATAAGTCGCTGCGGGCGGGCGCCTTCAGAGATAGGGCGAGAACAAGCGGGCGACGGCATCCAACAACTTGGTGGCAATGGAGCGGCCATCGGCATCGGCCAGGGTAACTTCCCGCGCGGTGGCCAGCTTGCGGGCAAAGACCTTTTCCATCTCCTGCGCAAAGGAGCGCCCGTAGCACTCGACATTCAGCTCAAAGTTCAGCCGCAGGCTGCGCGCGTCCCAGTTCGCCGAGCCGAGCAAGACCCAATGGCGGTCCACGATCATCAATTTCGAGTGGTCGAAGGGCGGCGGGGTGAGCCAGATGCGGCAGCTGCGTTCCAGCACCTGCCACCACAGGGAGCGCGAGGCCCAGTGCACGGGCGGCAGATTGTTTTTTTCCGGCAGAAGGATGTCCACCTTCACCCCGCGCAGCGCGGCGAGGTTCAAGGCGAGGATGAGCGCCGTATCCGGCAGGAAATACGGCGTCAGGATTTTCACGGAGGTCTGCGCCTCGGCCAGCGCCGCGAGCAGGGTCAGCCGCAAGTTTTCGAAATCCGCGTCCGGACCGTCGGGGATGGCGCGGGCGATGATGTCGCCGGCCTCCAGCACTTCGGGAAACCAGCGGTCGCCGTCGAGGATCTCGTCCGTGCTGAACATCCAGTCGTTCGCGAAGGCTTCCTGCAATTCGGTGACGATCGGGCCGGCCACGCGGAAGTGCAGATCCTGCACCGGGCTTTTCGGGCGTTCGGCCAGAACGTTGCCCTGACGGATATTCATGCCGCCGGTAAAGCCGATCCGCCCATCCACGATCAGCGCCTTGCGATGGTTGCGCAGGTTGATGGTGGCCACGCGCCAGGGCGTCAGCAGCGAGGAGGGCAGGAAGCGGGCGAACGGAATCCCGGCGCGCCGCAAATTCCAGGTGATGGGCGGCCACGAATAGCGCGTGCCAGCCGCATCCACGAGCACGCGGACGGCCACGCCGCGCTGCACGGCGCGGGCGAGCGCGGCGATGAATTTCCGGCCAGCCGCGTCATTGTCAAAAATATAGGTCACGAGCGAAACGGATGACTGCGCCGATTCGATGGCGGCCAGCATCACGGGAAACGCGGCGTCGCCGTTGACGAGCGGCTCGATCTTATTGCCGGTCG
Source organism: uncultured Verrucomicrobia subdivision 3 bacterium (assembly GCA_903921455.1). The sequence goes on from CAIXPZ010000031.1 coordinate 12,708, forward strand.
TGAGCGGCTGCGTGGTGACGCGGTTGACGACGCTGGCGAGGTGCTTGAGGTGTTCCGCGCCGTCGTGCTCCGGTTCGCCGAGGTTTTCGGGAATGGAGCGGCTGAAGGTTTTATGGACCGCGAGCGAGACGGCGCGCCGGCGGATGCGGTTGACGCCCAGCGCCAGGTAGAGCAGGGGGCCGAGCACGGGCAGCATCCAGATGACGCCCAGCCAGAGCGTCGCGGCGCGGGAATCGCGCTTGTTCAGCAGCGCGTGGGCGGACGCGAACACGGAGGCGAGCAAGTCAAACCCCGCCGCGAGGTGCGGCCAGAATTGCGCGAGACGATCAAGCCAGGACATGGCGGCGAGAGCGTAAATTTTCAGCTGCCGGAAAGCAACTGCGGTAAATCGCCGGCGCGCGACGGACGAGGGATGCTTTTGCTGCGCCAGAAATTGACACCGCCGCCGCGCATCTCTAGGCTTGCCGGATGTCTCGATTGCCGTTTGAACTGTTCCTGGCGCTGCGTTATCTGCGGCCCAAGCGGACGTTTGTCTCGGTCATCACGCTCATCTCCATCCTCGGCGTCGCCCTCGGGGTCGCCGTGCTCATCATCGTCATCAGCGTGATGAGCGGGTTCGACCACGACCTGCGGGACAAGATTCTCGGCTTCAACGCGCACCTCACCGTCTCGCAGCCGGGCGTGACGATGAAAGGCTATCCGCAGGTGGCCAACGTCATTGCGCGGAACAAGAGTGTCCGGGGCGTCTCGCCCTTCGTTTTCGTGCCGGTGCTCGTGGAGACGGCGGGCGACACGAATCATCCCTCGCTGCAAGACGCGCCCATGCTGCGCGGCATCGACCCCGCCACGGAAGGCAAGGTCAGCGACCTCCAGCACAAGCTGATTGAAGGGAAGTATGATTTGAGCGGCCGCGGCCTGATGGTCGGCGTGGACTTCGCGAACAATCTCCGGCTTGCGGTCGGCGACCATCTCTCCATCTATTCCGCGCGCGAGATCAAGAAGATGAAGGCCGCGCATGACAAGAAGCAGGACGAAGCGATCCTGCCGGATGAATATGAAGTGCGCGGGATCTTCGACGCCGGTTACTATGAATACAACGCCCGCGTGGTCGTCGCCTCGCTCGATAATGCGCAGGATTTGTATGACCTGAATGATTCCGTGCACGGCCTCTTCGTGATGCTCAACGATCCGTATCAAGCCACCGTCGTGAAACACGAACTCATGCGGTCGCTGGGCACGGATTACTACGTCTCGACGTGGATGGAGCAGAATTCCGGCATCTTGAACGCATTGCTCGTGGAGAAGAACGTGATGTTTTATTTGTTATTCTTCATCGTGCTGGTGGCGGCGCTGTGCATCCTGAGCGCGCAGATCACGTTTGTCGTGCAGAAGACCCGCGAGATCGGGATGCTAAAGGCGCTGGGAGCGTCGAACCTGCAAATCTCCGGCATCTTCCTCGGGCAGAGCGCCATCATCGGCGTCATCGGCGTGGCGTCGGGCTTCGGCCTCGGCATGCTGGCGCTGGCTTATCGCAATGCGTTTCTACACTTCATGAACCGGATGACAGGCTTTGAATTGTTCCCCGCGTCCGTCTACGGCTTCGGCGAACTTCCGGCAGTCATCACGCCGAGCGATGTCGCCATCATTTGCATCGGCTCGTTTGTCATCTGCATCCTCGGCGGCGTGCTGCCGGCCGTGCGCGCGGGACGGTTGAAACCGGTGGAGGCGCTGCGCTATGAATGAACCGCTCCTGTCCGCCCGCGGGCTGACCAAAACCTACGTCATGGGCAAGCGCTCGCTCGAAGTCCTGCGCGGCGTGGACGTGCAGATCGCCCGCGGCGATTTCCTCGCCTTGCGCGGGTCATCCGGCGCGGGCAAGAGCACCTTGCTTCACCTCATCGGCGGCCTCGACACGCCGAACGCGGGGGAAATTATTTTCTGCGGGCAAAAACTCTCCGGTTTCTCCGAAAGCAGCCTGACGCACTTCCGCAACCGCAGCGTCGGCTTTGTTTTTCAATCGTATCATCTCCTGCCGGAATTGACCGCGCTGGAAAATGTCTGCCTGACCGCCCGCATCGCCCGGATTCCCAGCGGCGCCGCGAAGCAGCGGGCGACGGAATTGCTCGCCCGCGTCGGCCTCCAAGACCGCCTCGACCACAAACCCTCCGAACTCTCCGGCGGCGAACAGCAGCGCGTGGCCATCGCCCGCGCGCTGATCAACGAGCCGGTGTTGCTGCTCGCGGACGAGCCAACGGGCAATCTGGATTCCCGCACCGGCGGCGAGATCATGGACCTGCTCCAGTCGCTGCGGACGGAAAAACAGACGACGCTCGTCATCGCCACGCACGACGCCAAGGTGGCCGCCATCGCGCCCCGGGTGATTGAACTGGTGGATGGGAAGATTCAGTTGTGATTTGCTAAAATGTTGAATCGTGATTGGGCAAGCCGATTCAACCATTTAACCGTTTAACCCTTCAACGAATACATGAGCCGCGACTACTGGGAAACCCGCTATCAATCCAAGGACATGTCTTGGGAAAAGGGGGAGGCCTCGCCGGGCCTGGTGGATTTTCTGGCCGCGCATCCCGATCTGCCGCGCGGCAGCGTCGCCGTGCCCGGCTGCGGCACAGGCCACGATGTGCGGGCGTTCGTCAGGGCGGGCTTCGTCGGCTTCGGCTTCGATCTTGCGCCCAGCGCGGTTGCGCTGGCGGAAGAAAAGACGCGGCTGGCCGGGTTGCACGCGGACTTCAGGTTGGCCGATTTCCTGCGCGATGAGCCGCCGCAGCAATTCGACTGGCTGTTTGAGCACACGCTCTTCTGCGCCATCCAGCCGGCGGAACGCGATGACTATGTTCGGGCCGTCTTGAGGTGGTTGAAGCCGGGCGGGCATTATCTGGCGGTGAATTATTTTCAATGCGAACCAAAAGGCCCGCCGTGGCCGACGAATCGCGAAGAACAGGTGGAGCGCTTCGCCCCGCACTTTGAATTGCTGGCCGAGTGGACGCCGCGCTCATATTCGAACCGCGAAGGCAAGGAGCGGATGTTCTGGTGGCGGCGGAAAGATTGAGGCGGCTGGGGCGACTGTCGGCCGGGAGATTCTTTCAGCGGGGCATTAATACCAAGTTTTAAGTTGTATTATCTTGGGTCGTGGCTAGGTTTTCACTGTTTTAAATTGATGTGCTGCCGCTAATACCAATGAAAAAATTCACCACCCGTTTCCTATTCGTGCTGGCCTTGGGCTTCAGCTTTGACGCCCGGTTCTCCACCGCGTCCGCCCAGAGCCCGACGGCGTTCACCTATCAGGGCCAACTTCACGACAGCGGCACGAACGCCAACGGCAATTACGCGATGATTTTCGCGCTCTACCCGACCGCGACGGGCGGCAGTCAGATTGGCGGCAGCTTCACCAACATCCTGACGCTGGTCAACGGCCTGTTCACCGTTAACCTCGATTTCGGCGCGGGGGTCTTTGACGGCGCCGCCCGCTGGCTGGACATCAAGGTCGGCTTCACCAACGGTGCCAATGTGGTGACGTCGTCCGAAACCCTGTCGCCGCGCGTGCCGGTGCTGCCGGCACCGTATGCATTGTATGCCAACGCCGCCGGCAGCGCGGGCAACCTGACCAATGGTTCCTGGAATGCGGCCGTCGGCAATTATCAGGGTTCACACCTGTCCCGCTTAAAAACCCAGTAAACATTGATGATTATCGGCATCGTGTGATGGGGAATTGGGCGGGAGTTGAGCGAGTGCCTGTGAAATGGGCA
>CAIXPZ010000032.1 GCA_903921455.1 uncultured Verrucomicrobia subdivision 3 bacterium
GTAACAGAAGGGCTGAACTCAAAGATCCAGAGTATCAAATCCTCAGCCAGAGGCTTCCGCAACTTTCAAAACTACCGCATTCGCATCCTCTTCTTCTGTGGAAAACTCAATCTCTACCCACTATGATCCGCGAAGAAGCTTGTTTTGTGGCAGTCTTCACAGCTTCCGCTCAGTTGAAGCAGTTGCAGGACAATTTTTTTCTCGAAAAGACTTGGACGAACAATTACGCACTTTCTACGAGTTCTAATGAGGGTTACGGTCTGGCGGTTGATGCGAGCAACCACGTTTATGTGGCTGACGGAAGTCGGGTTATCATCTACGACCTTACTGGTAGCACACTGCAAACATGGGCCGTGGTGTCGGCTCGTGACATTGCATTGCATCCGACCAGTAACCTTGTGTTTGTTTCCACTGCTACATCAACCAATCAGATTAAGGTCTTTGATAAGAATGGAACATTCATTCGGCAGTGGGGTGGGAGTGGAACTGGGCCAGGACAACTTGCCGCCACCGCATATGTTAACATTGATAATACCATTTCAGTCAGCTCATCTGGATTAGTGTACGTGGCTGATGAGTTTAATCATCGGATTCAAGTGTTCGATCTGAATGGAAATTATCTCTTCCAATGGGGGAGTTACGGTACTTCGGTTGGTCAATTTGAGTACCCGGTTGGTATAACGGTGGAATTTGATGGAAATGTAAGTGTTGCGGAATGGGCGACCTACAGAATTCAGCAATTTACATCGGACGGGACCTTTTTAAGACAGTACGTTCCAGTCGCATTTCAAAATCCAAAGACAGTGAAAGCGGGGCGCGACGGGTTGCTATGCACTGCAACCTATAATAACATCTTGCAGATATTGTCGCCCGGGCTGGAGTATGTTGAGCCATTCAACTTTGGTACTTTAGCCCCCAATACTCGTATTCATGGGGCGGCCTTTAGTCCCGATGGACAACGGCTGGTCATTTTGGCTGACCAACAAGTGCGCGTGTTTCGACGTGTCTATCGCACTGCGGGACTGAAACCGCCCTACCCATTGCCGATGCCTGGCATCATCAATACGGCCCAACGAAGCGGAACCCAGTGGATTGATGTCGATTTCTGTGTGGTTGATCCGAGTAACGCCACCGACCAAGTAGGGGTGATTGCTTTTGTAAATGGTAGTCAGAATCTGCTTGCCGCCGTGCCAATGAAGACTTTTACCAACGGGACCGACATTGTCTCGTTGACGAATGTGACCACAGGTGTAAACCACCATATCACATGGAATACGATCGCGGATTGGTCAGCCGGCTACGGAAACCTGCGAATTAATATTTTGGCCTACAATAATCGCAACTTGTTGGATTTTCATCTGATCACCATCCCGTCCAATGCCACCTACGCGACGCCGTTGAACATCAGCGTATCGCCATACGGCCAAACTGATTTTTTTGGCGTCTGGACTTGGCTGATCGCCTCGGGTAATCCGAACGTCAATCTGGTCACCGGTTCCGTGTATGCCGTCGGCAATCTGTACGGTGTTACCAATAATTCGCTCCTCGCCCAAACCCAATTCGCCAACGGACAAACCAACACGATTATCACCACCAATGGGCTGACGTTTCTTTTTTCCATGATCTCTTCCAATCTCGCGCAGGCAGCATACTCCAATATGGTCATCTCCAACTTGGTTGTTCGTGCCGCAACCACCAATGAGATCTATCGCGCCGCAATGGGCACCACGCATACCAACCTGACCACTATCACCCAATGGACGCCGTTGGTTCAGATCAATGGCCTGCCGGTTGCCGTAAACGAATATGGGTTTGATACTGGTTCAATCACTACTGGTGGTGGGTTGCCAAATAACGCGTGGTGGGTGGTGCTGGCACCGCCGGGGCAATGAAACCCAGTGGTCAGTTGACGGTGGACAGTGGACAGTTCAGCAGTCCTCAGTCCTCAGTTGTTATTCGGCGAAGTTCTCGCTACCGCGCTGTTCGACCGACCGAAGGCCTCCATAATTGGTTATCGTCGCGCAGGTTGCTGATCTCCGCTTTCTGGAATTCTGACTCCTGTCTCCTGTTTGGCGCTCACGACAGCGCCGTTTGCTGCGGGAATACTACGTGCAACGTCTCATCGGATTCGGCTCCATCGAACGCGGCTTCTGGCTCCATCCTCCGTCCTCGATCCTCCGCTCACCGTCACCCATCCTTCACTCAACGCTCAACCCTCAACTCACTCCGGTCTCAGGTTTCAGGTCTTCCGTCCGCCATCTCCTGTCTCCTGTCTCCTGTCTCCTGTATTCAGTTTGCCGTACACTACAGCGCCGTCTCGTCGAACTCGGCTTCGGCCTCCGCCCTTCGATCTCCCAACTCCCAACTCACATCTACAACTCCCGCCTTCTGACTTCTGCTCTCTGTTCTCTGATCTCTTTCCTCATTCTTCCCCTTACCGCTCACTCCCAAGTCCTCGTCCAATTTACCCAAAGTTCCGCTCCAGCAGGACTGATTAC
>CAIXPZ010000033.1 GCA_903921455.1 uncultured Verrucomicrobia subdivision 3 bacterium
AGAAAGCCGCCGAGGCAGTAGGCCAGCGGCGTGAGCAATTCGCGGAACAGGTATCGGTCGTGCAACCGCATGGCGCAGGTTAGACGGCGGGCGGATTTCTGCCAAACGAATTAAGACGCGGGTGATTTGTCTTTTAGGCAAGCAACCGCCTCGCCGCATTTGGCCGTGGCCGGATATTGCATCATGAAATGCGCGATGCCCGCTTCGCTGAACTGGTTCCCCACTTTGGAAAAACCGTTCCGCTCATAAAACGTCACGGATCTCAACTGCGCATGCAGGTAAATCATTATTCCCAGGGCTGAAACATCCGGCAAAATTTCCTTGAGGAGGATCGCGCCAATGCCCTTATTGCGGAATGGCTGCCGCACGGCAAAACGCTCCAGCTTGATTCCTTTCTCGGTGGCCCGCCAGCGGGCGGTGGCAAGGGCTTGGTCACCGAGGAAAAGCAGGTAATGATGAGCCTCCGCCTCGCGATCATATTCCAAAGCCGCAGCAATCCCTTGTTCTTGAACAAACACCTCGTTTCGGATGGCGAAGGCATGTTCCGCCAGCGATTGGTCTTGAACGGAAAATCGTTTGACCACGAACATAAAAATCACGCCAACAGGCTTTGCCCAGCTTTAACTGGTCTTGGGCGGAAAGTTATAGGGAATCCAGTCGGGATACTGCTTGAGGTCGCGCTTCAAGCCGTCGGAAAGGGGAATGCCCCAGAGATTGAAGTAAGGGGCGAAGTTGCGCCCGGCCGTTTCCGAAAGATAGCGCACCAACCGGTCGCGCTTTTCCGCATCGCCTTTTGGCCTTTGGTCATCGGGCAGTTCCTGATAGCGCCGGAAGGTTTTCTTGAAGAGATCCCAGCCAAAATCATTTTGAATAAGCCGGAAGGTGGTGAGCGCCAAGAACGGATCGCCCTGCCATTTCTTGAAGTCGGGTTTCTTGCCGAAATAACTTTGAAGCATCTTCGTGGTGCCGCTGTTCGACACGCCCGGATGGGCGTTGTCGCGGCCCTCGGCAATCTTATCAAAGGAATAGAGCGAGAAGAGATTCACGCTGACCTCGGTGGTGCCGTTAAAGACCCAGTCTTGGTTCTGCATGTTGTGGCCGATCTCGTGGAAGAAACCCCAGTTGGGGCCGCCATTCGCGGGCTGGGAGAATTGCGCCGGGTCGGAAATGAAATCCTCCGTGCTCATGTGTTTCTCCGGGCAATGATGCACCATGATGGGATAGCCGCTGTGCATGAAGCCGCCGCCGATATGCACGTCGGTCACGAGCCGTTGCGCGCGGTAAAAGGGCGTGGGCAGTTGCGCCAAATCCATTTCCGCGCCGATGACGTTATTCCAGATTTTCATGCGCGCCGTGGGATCGGTGATTTTTTTCAAAACGTGGGTTGGGAGCATGATGATGATGTTGCTGGTGGTAAGTTCGCCCCACGGTGCGCCAGAACTTTCGACGATATTCTTCCATTCGTCATCGGTGGTCTTACCCAGAATAAACTCCGGCGACATGACGGCGTTGCCAATAGTGATGTCCGCCGACCATGCGGCATTAGTGGGCGGGCAAGTGATATAGATGAGGCCGCCGAAGGGATTGGACGCAAGCGTGCGGGTGGCTTTTAGCGGCGTATGGTTCACGAGCAAAGGCATCCGGCGCCAAGGTTCCTTGGAAGCGACCCATTCGTTGAGGTTGTCAGAGTGGCAGCCAATCTGCACTTCTAGTTTGCCGACGAGGGCGGCGGGAATTTCAACTGTTATCACCTCGCCTGGCGCGGCATACAGCGCAGTGGAATACATGTTGGGCGAAAACGGATCGGAATAGTCCAGCGGCGTGATAAGCCGCAACATGGCGGCGTCGGGCGGTGTGTGTGTGTGGTTCAGTGTGCGCGTGATGCGTGCGGTGCCGGGCGCAACCGCGCCGGGAAACACCGCCGCCGAAGGCTGCGCGCCAAACTTGCCGGCCGGCGCGTTCAGCATTTCCTGGCAACGCTTGAAGACAGTCTGGCGCAATTCCTTTTCCGCCACGGCCAGCGGTTGGGCGGTGCTGATCACGAGCGTGTCGGCAGGGTTGGTGGTGTCGCCGTTGGTCTGGGCGTGAACCGCTAGGCCGCCCGATAGCAGGCACAGCGCGATGAACGTGAGTTTGGTTTTCATAGTGTTAATAAGACGAGCAGAAAGTTACTAGTTTTTATTTAGCCGCACCCAAGCGGATAGGATGCGGGTTTCCGGAGTCTGCAAATCGTCCGGCAGTGAGTTATAGTTGCCGGCATAGATTTCTTTGCCCCACGCTGCCAGCGTTTTTTCGTCTATGGAAGTCGCAGGCAATGAATCTAACAACTGTGCGGCGTCATCCGCCCGTCCGGATGTTTTCAAGGCCAGTGCGCGAATGATGGAGCCGGCGACGGAAGTCTTGGCTGGCGTCGCGAAGGATAAGATTTTTTCCAATGACAACTGCGCGGCCTGCGGATTAGTGCGCCGATTGCATTCGTAAGTGAGCCAGTCTTCGAGCCGTTCATCCAAGTCTGCGTCATAAGGTTTGCCCGCGCCCAGATTCTCCGGCCATTCGCGCGCCTTGGTGATGAGTTGCAGCGCCGCATCGAACGAACCGGCTTTCATCTGTTGCAAGGCGAGCATCAAATCCGCCTCGCGCAAAGTTGCCCGCGCATCGGTGCTGCCTTCACAGGGCAATAGCTTGAGCGGAACCAGCAGGTCGGCGGCAGCTTGATACTGGCCATTGAGAACAAGTGTCTTTGCGTGGAGCAGCGCGAGCACATTATTGCTGGGGAAAAGCTGATGGTAATGTCCAGCTACAGTAAGTGCGGCGGCAGCGTTGGTTTGGGCGAGGTAATGTTTCGCCAACAGCAAGCCGTAACGCCATTGTGTCGCATCCAACTGCGCCGCGCGTTCGAGATCAGGCACCGTTGTCGCATCTATCAACTGGGTGCGCGCGGCATAGAATGGACCGAACTGTGGTTCGTCCCCGCACGCAGACAGAAGCTCGCGCGCGGGAGTAAGTTCACCCTGATACCAACGAATCATGGCGAGGTAATAGCGGGATTGCCACACATGGCTCATCTGATTAGCCCATTCAAACACCGGTATAGACTCGGTGCGAAACGGAAAGACAAATGCCGGTGAGGCAGCCTCCGCACGGGCCAGCAAGGCGGTATCCTGATGCAAGTAAGCGAGCCAATAAAGCACCTCCGCTGTCGGTGGTGCAAGTTCCAACACCTGTGCCGCATCCTTGTGGAGACCGGCATTGCGATACCAGGCCGCCAGTTCGAGATAAGTTTCCTGCGGCAGTTCGTTGCGGATCTGGCTGGTGAAGTCTTTGGCGTTGATCTTGCCGCGCAAGTAATTCTCAAAGTGCGCGAAGTGATTCAGCGGATCAAGTTCAAGCAAGGTTCGACAGGCCGCTTCCGCCGCGGGTGTGTTTCCGCAAATCCGGTTGACACAAGCCTTGATCTCGATGGCGTCTAGGTTGCGGCGGTCGTTGTCCAGCGAGCTTTCTGCATCCTTCAACGCACGGTCATATTGTTTTTCGCGAAGATACTCCTTCGACAATTCAGTTAAAGCCGCACTGCGCCAGCCAGTCGAAAGCGCTGCGACACTGAACGCGTCTTTTGCATCGGCCTGATTACCCAACGCAACACTGGCGATTCCAAACTGGTAATTGGCACCGGGATCGTAAGTGTCAATGCTCAAGGCCTGCATTGCGTAATCACGCGCCTTGCTCCAGTCAGCCCGCCGATTCGACAGCGCCGCCATTTCCACCAAGGCGGGCGCGTAGTTGGGATTAGTATTTAGACAGGCGAGGAAATTGGTTTCCGCCGCTAGGTAAGCGCGTTCACGGCTGTTCTCCTTGCCGCTGAGATACAGGCCATAGTCCGACTGCCAGTTAAAATCTTTCGGTGCTTCCGTTGGCCGGCTTAGAACGTCGTCTGCAACCATCTCATAATGCAGCTTGTTACCACCAAGAGATACTTTGAGCGCCTTGGGTTCGGAGGCGAGCGGCACGGAATACTCTGCGGTCTGCATCGGCTTGAGCACGACCGCCTGCGACCATAGCTGGTTTGTGCCATCAAATACTTCTAGTTTATCGCGCAACGACTGGGCTGGCGAAATGCGGATCACCAACTGGTTGCCTTCGGGGGTAACATTCATCGCGCCCCAGGGACTGGCGCTCACGAAACCTTTCGTTCCTTGAACCGGTTGCCAGTATTCGGTCCAACTGTCTGTGGCGTGCGGCGGAAACTCTTTATGCTTGAACGGAGTCAGTGTGCTTTCGTCAGCCGTCTGATTAAAAAGCCGGCCAGACTGGACTTCAACGTATTGTCCATTGGTATCTGTCAGGAGATGTTCCCAAATCATGCCCTGTCGTGAAAGTCCCCAGATCCAGACTTTCCGGCCAGGCTTATCCGCATAGTCCGCGTAATGCGCCATCCCGAAATCCTCGTCTTGATAATAACCTCCGAAGAACTCTGACAACCGGCCGAACACATGATACGACTTATACGGACCAAAGTTATTCTTCTCATACCACGAGATGTCGTGACCATTCTCCGGATTCACCGGCCAGTCGAACACCTTGCCATCATGGCCGAGATAATGCGTGCCGGGATTGACGAATTGCAGGTTGCCGGACGCCTTGATGCCTACGTTCATCCAGGTGTAGTAAGGTTGTTCAGCAACGGAATCATTATGCCAGAACGAACGCGTTGTGAAACAAGACTGATCTGCTGGAAGATTGATTTCCAAGCGCCAAGTGGTGCGGGTTAGCAAATCCAGCGTGCCAATGATGCAGCTCACGCTGCCGTCAGCATTGTGCTTTGTCACGTAATCCACCGGCGAAAAGCAGTTCGGCGTGTGGCCGATGATGCCATAGTTGGCCTCCATGCCGCCGCTCGTCCACGGGCCGCGCATGGAGACATCGCGAAACTTCACGACGTTGTTGAAGTAAAGAAATGGACGTCCGGTCTTCTTGTCAATCGCGGCCCAGACCTTGCCGCCAATCTCCGGGAGAATCAGCAGTTGAATGTAATCATTCGAAAGCTCAACCACCTTCCATTTCTTCTGCACGGATTGGTCGGTGAACCCGTCATAGCGAAAGTAAGGATAGTAGCGCGACATGGCAGGCAGGGGATCGGGGTCGGAATACGGATAAGTGGTGAAAACCCGCTCGTATTCTTTTACCACGGCGTTGTGAGTAAACAGTCCGGCATCCACCGGCGTCGCATAGACCAAGGACACAAACAACGCGACCAGAAGAGATTTGCCCAAGTTCATAAAGTTCAATATGCCGGTCATTGGTTGATAGTTATTCATTTAGGAGCGACATAGAGCAACCAGCCTTTACCTTTCGCCACCGGAATTGGATCAGCAGGTTTGAATTGCGCCGCCGGTTGGAATCCGGCGATTTCTGGTGCCGTCAATATTGCCTTGTTTGGATCAAGACCTAACGCCTTCCAATCAAATGTAAGTTGAATCTGCTCATCACTTGCCGCCCAACTGGCGATGGAGATCAGGCTCCGGTCATGTCCAACATAGGTGGTCGCGAGGATGTTGGTGCTGCCGGTTTTAACCGGACAACGGGGCGACCAATAGCCGATCATCTGGCTGTCCTGGATTTTGAATTCGTCCCAAACCTTCCAGATGGGCGATGGATCATTCCCGTCGTAAGGAATGCGGCTAGTCATGCCGTAGAGCATGCCGCGCCAGCGGTTGCCGCCGTCTTGAAGCATTTCACCCATGAGTCCGAAGGGGATGCCGGACATCTCGACAAGCCAAAAGTCCGGCGGCATATCGGGGTTGAAGTATTCACCAAACCAAAGGCGGTCTAGGTAAGGAAAGTGTTCGAGATAGACATTGGCGCAACTGCCGAATCCGTCATGCGGACCAAACTGGTTGGCGGAATGAAAATCAATCAGCGAGCCGGGGCGGCCGCGATCCAGAACTTTCCGCACGCGTTTCATGGTGGTGCGGTCATAGGCCAGGTCGTCAATATACAAGCCATCTATGCCGACGTTCTTCACCAGCCAGTTCAAGCCCTCGATGTAATAGTTATCCCAGCGCGTGCTGCCTTTGTCTATGATGGCTGCGTCCTTCCACTGGGGCACAAACCACGCTGGCATGTAATTAGTGCCGAGATGTTCTTGGAGCCACGCGTCACCGCCGCCTTTGCCGTAGGGGAAGATTTCGTCACCCAGGCTGCGCAGGGCAAACAGCTCCGCCGCGTGATTGGATAGCTCGCGCATTGTGTCATAGATTTTCACTTTGAGGCCCTTTGCGTGAGCTTCCTCCACATACTTCCGCATCTGATCCACATGCAGGAAAGGATAGTTGATGTAGGGATTGGCATCATTCGCGTGATGGATGTTGACGGTGTTGGCACCGGAGCGGACGACCGCGTCAACCGGCTGATAGCTGTGGAAGAAACGCGTGGCCCATTGCTTCCGCGTGTTCAGCGGCTTAAACGGAGTTAACATCAGGTCAAAATCGAAATGCAATTTCTGTCCCGCCGCCAAACTACGCTTGCCGCCATAACAGTTGATGGCGAGCGTGTCATCAACCGTCCGCAGCGTAATGCCACCATGTCCCTCGTTGAACCACGCCGGCGGCATGTGGAGCGGCTGGTCCTCGTAAAAATTTGTGAGCAGCGGCGGCGCGTAGTTTTCCCCTTTCAGCTTGAATTGCAGTCCGGCTCCAACATCGCCCAGCCACGCGCTGTCCTGATGTTTCTTCACGTCCCAGTTCCAGTCATAGCTGGACGGACATTGCGCGCCTTGAAATCCTAGGCCCATAAGATAGTGCGCCCTAGCTTTGACTATCGGTAGCCGCAGGCTCAAATCAGCCAGATCAATAGGCTCGGTGGCCGTGATGGTGGTCTTGTATTCCACAAACCCGTCGAACTCCATCCGCCCGCGCACTTCCAACACCAGCGGCCCGGCGGTGCTGCGCGCAGTCCATTCCGCCGCCGTATCGGTTTGCTTGGTAAAGATACAGTCAACATTATTCCAGCTTAAACGTCCGGTGGCGGCTTCAGCGACCAGTTCCATCGGGGCCGTCAGCAGCGATGAACCGCTGGCTTCTAACTCTGTTCCTTCAGGTGAAAAGTAACTTACTAACTGGCTGGGCAAGCCGGATGGACTAAGTGTTAGTTGCCGGCCGAGTATCGAAACTGTGTTGTTAGTCACTCGGACAGGAATATACGGACTCAGCACTTCGTCATCCTGCGCCAGCGTGGAATCCAGCCAGCGCAATCGCGATTGTTTTGCCGGTTCGCTGTCGCCGTGGTCGAGCAGAGGTTTGCCATCAATCGTCAAAGCCAGCTTCACCGTTTGCGCCGGCAGACCGGCGGGTTGGATGGTCAAACTACCTTCATACTTGCCCGCCGCAATGTCCTCTGGAATCTGCACGCCGAACCAAAGTGCCTGAACTTGGTCCTTCGCCACCGACACGGGCTTGGCAAATGCGGTTCCATTCCAATTCGTCCCACCGGTATTAAAACAACGCAATGCTGAAACCGGGATGATGGCATTGGCGGATTGAAGCTTGTCGTAGTGAATGGAGACATCCTTCAAATCGGATGACATGGCGAACACGCCGATTTGAAAGGCATAGAACTCGCCCGGAGCCGCTTCACCAGTAAATTCCGATTTCGGCCCCGCCTGAATCCATTTCAAAGGTAGCCGATCCGTCATTCGAATCGGCCGCAGCCGGTCTTCCGGGAACAGCAGAAACGCTTTGCCCGCATTCGCCGCCTGCAACTGGCGCTGTTCCGCATCCGTCGCGCATACCTCCATTGCATAAAAGCTGTTGAACTGGTCAATCGCCTGAAACTCGATCACCTTTGCGCGCGGGAACTTATCCAGCGTTGCCGGCACCGGCTCATTCAAACTAAGTCCGCATTTCGCCAGCCATTCCGGGGCGGCGTTCGTCTGCGGTGGTTGATAGGACACGCTGGGATAATTTTTGCCACGCGACATACTCGGCAGATAATAAGCGTAGTAAGTGCCGGCGCGTGGTGACTGAAAGATGATGTCTCCGAAATCGGAATTGACCGCGACGCGAAACAGATTGGTGATCTGGCTGCCGGTTCCTGCGTCCACCACGATGACGTTTTTCTTTTCCGGATGGACATCGCGGCGACGCCAGGGAATGTGCGCCCAGACTGCTTCGGTCGCTTGGGCAATCTCCAACACGGCGCGCTGATTGCCAAAAGCCGACGCGTCCCAATTGCCCGTGCCGTAGGGCACTTCCGCCGCCTGACTTTCGCTGGCGAATCCAGTCAGCCCGCCCGTCGCGAACAGGGTTGCCACCAAACACAAAAAAGAATTTTGCCGCATGTTGCTGCCTAGACTGACAGAGATTCAGTTGAAAGTAATCTACCACCTTCGGGGGATGGCGTTGAACCAACCGCTATTGGTCTTCGAGGATGGAATTCAATTTAGCCGATGCCGCGTTGGTTTCGAGAACCATCGCCTTAAAGCTCCATTCGCTGCCCGGCTCCATCAAGGATTGATAATCTTTGGCCCTGCCGACCGGGTTTTCGTGGCTGTCGGATAATCCCAGCTCAAGCTTCACTCCAAAGCGGCGGCGATCGCTGACGTTGCGGACTTTTCCGGTCACATAAACCAGCGAACTGCCGGGAGTCTTTTCCAGTTTAACGGCCGAGACAGTAAATTCATTGGTGCGTTCGTAGCCCGAAGTAGTCATTGCCGCCGATGAATTGTTAGTCATTGCCGGGGCGCTTGAACTTCGCATCGTTGCTGCGGGAATCGGCTTGAGTTTTAGAAACCAGAATGCGGCCACCGCGAACATCACCGCTGCGGCCATCCCCAGCCAAAGCTTGCGCTGCATTTGATTTTGCCCAGCGACAACCAGCGCTGTCAGTTCGGTTGACTGGCCGCAGTGCGGGCATTCGATGAACTGGCCGGCCCCGTCGGCGGGGAACTCCAGATGGCCGGCGCAATGGCGGCACTCGCCCTTCAAAAAATTGTTATTGGACATTTATTGGCATTGATGCGACAAGATAAGCGAAACCAATGGACTACATTAAGCGTCGTATCATTTAGAACAAAGCTATGAACCAGGACGATAAATACAAGCAGGAACACTCCGTCCGGCTGGCCGATCATTTTCTGACGCGGCGGCAGTTTCTCCAGCGCGCCGGCATGGGCTTCGGCGCGTTGAGTCTGGCGACCATGCTTGGCCCCGAGCTGTTTGCGCCCACCCTGCACGCGATGGAAGCTGAGGCGACGCTGCTGCCCAAGACGCCGCCGCTGCCCGCGAAGGCCAAACACGTCGTCCATATTTTCGCGCAGGGCGCGCCGTCGCATGTGGACACCTGGGATCCCAAACCGGCGCTGGCGAAAATGGACGGACAGGAAATTCCCGGCCTGAACGGCGTGGCGATGGCGTCGCCGTTCAAATTTTCCAAAAAAGGAAAATCCGGCATCGAGGTCAGCGAAGTGTTTCCGCAGCTTGGCGGACTGGTGGACGACCTGTGCATTGTCCGCTCGATGTATACCGACATTCCCGCGCATGAAGTGGCGACGATTATGATGAACACCGGCTCGCGGCTGGTCCGGCCGAGCGTCGGTTCGTGGGTGCTTTATGGTTTGGGCAGCGAGAATCAGAACATGCCGGGATTTATTTCGCTGCGGCCGGGCGGCGCGCCGCCGGGCGGCACGGCGAACTGGCAGTCGGCCTTTCTGCCCGGCGTTTATCAGGGCGTGAGCATCAACACAAAAGTTCCCACGCTAAACCAGTTGATTGAAAACATTCGCAATCCGGTCACGCCGTTGAACGAGCAACGGCGGCAACTGGATTTGGTTCACAAGCTGAATGAATTGCACAGTCAGGATTTGCAAAAAGATGCGCAGCTCGAATCGCGGCTGGAGGCGTTTGAGATGGCGTTCAAAATGCAGACCGAGGCGACGGACGCGTTCGACCTTAACAAGGAACCGCAAGCCATCCGCGAAATGTATGGCCGCAGCGCGCAGGGAAATCAGATGTTGATCACGCGGCGGCTCATCGAGCGCGGCGTGCGGTTTGTGCAGGTGTGGGCCGGCGGCTGGGATCATCATCAGGATTTGGAAGAGCGCCTGCCGGAGCGCGCGAAGGACATTGACCAGCCGCTCGCGGCGTTCATCAAGGATTTGAAATCGCGCGGTCTGTTTGACGAAACGCTCATCGTCTGGGGCGGCGAATTTGGCCGCAAGCCGACGCGTGATCGCAACGGCGGCGACAATCCGGGCCGCGACCATAATTCAAAAGCATTCACGACCGTCCTCGCCGGCGGCGGCGTGCGCGGCGGCATGACCTACGGCAAGACGGATGAATTCGGCGGCGCGTCCATCGAGAACAAGGTTCACGTCCATGATTTGCACGCGACGATTCTGGCGCTGCTCGGTTTCGATCACAAAAAATTAACCTATCGCTACAACGGCCGCGATTTCCGGTTGACGGAAACCGCCGGCGAAATCATCAAGCCGGTCTTCGCATGAAAAAAATCCTGCTGCTGACGCTGCTGGCCGGCGCTTGGTTTCCGGGCGCGTTGCGGGCGGATGATTTGACGCCGGCGCAGCGGGATTTTTTTGAAAATAAAATCCGGCCGATTCTGGGTGACCGTTGTTACAAGTGCCACAGCACGTTCGCGGAAAAAATCAAAGGCGGTCTGCTGCTTGACAGCCGCGAGGCGCTGCTCAAGGGCGGTGACACCGGCAAGGCGATTGTGCCGGGCAATCCCGAAGCCAGTCTGCTCATCAAGGCGATTCGTTACACCGATCCTGATTTGCAGATGCCCAAGGATAAAAAATTGGACGACGACCAGATCGCAGATTTGACGGCGTGGGTGAAAATGGGCGCGCCCGACCCGCGCTCCGCCACCGCCGAGCAAAAAAAATATTCCGACAACAAAACCAACCACTGGGCCTGGCAACCGGTCAAGCGCGTGGCGATTCCCGAAGCGAGCAATCCCGACTGGTGCCAGACGCCGGTGGACAATTTTATTCTCGCCAAGCTGGACGAAAACGGTTTGAAGCCGAATCCGCCGGCGGACAAGCGGACGTTAATCCGCCGCGCGACGTTTGATTTGATCGGCCTGCCGCCGACGCCGGAAGAGGTGCGGGATTTTGTGAACGACCCGGCGCCGGCCGCGTTTGCGAAAGTGGTGGACCGGCTGCTCGCCTCGCCGCATTACGGCGAGCGCTGGGGCCGGCACTGGCTCGACGTGGCGCGTTACAGCGACACGAAAGGCCAGCCGCGTCGCAACACGGAGGACAACGTCAATCCGTTCGCGTGGACTTACCGGGATTACGTCATCCGCAGTTTTAATGAGGACAAGCCTTTCAATCAATTCATCCTCGAACAAATCGCCGCCGACCGTCTGCCGTCCACGGCGCGCAATCCAACGAACCTGACCGCGCTCGGTTTTCTCACGGTTGGCGACCATTACATGGGCATGCAAAATGACATCATCAACGACCGGATTGATGTCGTGGCGAAGGGTTTTCTCGGCCTGACGGTGACGTGCGCGCGCTGCCACGACCACAAGTTCGATCCGATTCCGCAGAAGGATTATTATTCGCTGCGCGGCATTTTTGACAGTTGCGTGGAGCCGAAAATCGAGCCGGTCATCGGCAAAATTACCAACACGCCGGAATACCATGATTATTATCGCCAGCGCGAAAAATTGGCGCAGGACGAATATGCCCTGGAGACCAGCCTGCCCCGGCTGCGCAAAAGCGGCGACCAAGAAGCGTTCAAGCAGGCGCGCCGGGAATTGCAGAAAAAAGCCCACGAGATTACTGAGCTGGAGCTGACCAATCCGGCGGCGCCGATGCGCGCGATGGTTTTGGAGGATGCGGTTCGCGGGCATGATTCGCCATTGTTCATCCGCGGCGAGGCCGGCAATCGCGGCGAGCTGGTGCCGCGCCGGTTTTTGCAGTTGCTGTCCGCGCCCAACCGCCCGGTTTACACGAACGGCAGCGGGCGGCTGGAATTGGCGCTGGGCATCGCCAGCCCGAATAATCCGCTGACCGCGCGCGTGATAATCAACCGCATCTGGCAGCATCATTTTGGCGCGGGCTTTGTGCCGACGCCGGATGATTTCGGCATGATGTCGGAAGCGCCGAGCCATCCGCAGTTGCTGGATTATCTGGCGGTGAATTTCATGACCAACGGCTGGAGCGTCAAAAAAATTCACCGGCTCATCATGTTGTCCAGCGTCTATCAGGAGGACAGCGCGAACAATCCGCGCTTCGCCCAGACCGATCCCGGCAACCGCCTGCTCTGGCGCGCGAACATCCGGCGGCTGGAGTTCGAGCCGTTGCGCGACTCGTTGCTGGCCATCGGCGGCAGCTTGGACACGAACCTTTATGGCCGGGCGGTGGATTTGCGGCTGCACCCGGATTCCACGCGGCGGACGATTTATGATTTTGTGGACCGGGCCAACATCGCCGACGTGCTGGTCAATTTTGATTTTGCCACGCCGGACATGGTCACGGGCATCCGCCACTCGACCATGGTGCCGCAGCAGGCGTTGTTCCTGATGAACAGTCCCATCATCATTGACCTTGCCCGGCGGCTCGTGGCCATGCCGGAGTTTGTCGAAAATGTGGATGACAACTGGCGGCTGAATTTCCTTTACGAGCGGATTTACCAGCGCCCGCCCGGTCCCGAAGAATCCCAACTCGGTCTGGAATTTGTGAATCAAACGCCGCTGCGCGACGAGCTGCCGCCAGCCCTGGCCGGCAACGTCAGCGACGACGGCAAAAAAAACAAGCTAGGCAAGAAGAACCGCCAGCAACCCGCCGTCGCCAGCAGCGCCAGCAAGAAACACGCGCCTTTGACCTCGTGGGAGGAATTCGCGCAGGCTCTGCTTCAGGCCAACGAGACTTCCTTTGTCAACTGACCGAAACCGGTTTCAACATCAGTTGCTTCCTTGGTTCAGGATTGTTAGAGTCCGCCCCGATTCCCTGCTTTTCAATTATGAATAACAATAACAACAGTCATTTTGTTCAAGCCGTGCGCGAACGCGTGGCGGAAGTTGTCGTCGGCCAGGACACGGTAGTAGAGCGCATGATGATCGCGCTGCTGACGGGTGGCCATCTGTTGCTGCTCGGTGTGCCGGGCATCGCCAAGACGCTGCTCGTGAACGCGCTCGCCAAAGCGGTGGACCTCAAGTTCAGCCGCGTGCAGTTCACGATTGACATGCTGCCGTCGGACATTCTCGGCTCGGAACTGCTGGACCAGGCCACGGGAAAATTCCGCACGCATCAGGGGCCGGTGTTCACCAACCTGCTGCTGGCGGATGAAATTAACCGCGCCGCGCCGAAGGTGCAGAGCGCTTTGCTCGAGGCGATGCAGGAGCGCAAGGTGACCATCGGCAACACGAGCTATCCGCTGCCTGTGCCGTTCCTGGTCATCGCCACGCAGAATCCGATCGAGCAGGCGGGGACGTTTGAACTGCCGGAGGCGCAGCTTGACCGGTTCATGCTGTGTCATCGGCTGACGTATCCGACGCCGGTGCAGGAGGAGGAAGTGTTGCGCCGGCAGGTGGGCATGGGCCTCAAGCGCACGGAGGCGGGCGCGATGCCCAAGACGGCGTTCGACATGATTTCGGGCGAGCCGGTCTGCCATCTCGGCGATCTGACGAAGGCGATGGAGACGGTGCAAAAGGTTCACGTCAGCGACGTGTTCATGAAACACACGGTGGAATTTGTGCGGCTCACGCGGACGCATCCGAACATCGAGCTGGGCTGTTCGCCGCGCGCGGGGCTGGCGATCGTGCAGGCGGCGCGGGCGCGGGCGTTTGTCTTGCAGCGCGATTACGTGGTGCCGGAGGATTTGTTCCAGCTCGCGGAGGACGTGGTGCTGCACCGCATCCGCCTGAGCTACGAGGCGCTGGCCGAGGGCCGCAAACCGGCGCAGGTGCTGGAGGAGATTTTGAAGAAACTCGGTTGAATAGTGGATTGGTTAAATCGTTGAATTGTTAAATCGGAGGAAAAAGCGCTCAAGTAAATCACGATTCAACGATTTAACCGTTTAACAAATCACCACACCATGCGCCAATCCGCCCAACTCACCCACGACCCGCTGGACGCGCGGCAGTTTGAACTGGCCGTGCGGCGGCTGGCGAACGCGTTGAGCTACGGGCAGGAGAGTTCGCCCTTCCTCGGCGCGGGCATCGAGTATGTCCAGTCGCGTCCGTATCAGCCG
>CAIXPZ010000034.1 GCA_903921455.1 uncultured Verrucomicrobia subdivision 3 bacterium
CGCAGCCACGGCCACACCGACCGCTTGCCGGTCGCGCTCTACGTTCGCAACGACAACCACCGCGCCAAGTTAGTGAAGCTCATCGCTACTTGCTCCGCGCTGGACATTGATGACCCGCAGCCCGCTTTGACCCTGATGATGTAATGTGGAGTTCCACATTACAGCATTTATGTTGAGCGTTCAGTAATGTGGAGTGAGTGCCGAAGAGCCCAATAACAGCGGGGCTTGGCTCTCACTTTCACTTCACATTATTGAGGTGGTCAGTTTTATAGGTTCTCCAGCCAAGTGATTAGATTTTGGTCGTGTCGCCAATGGCCTGTTTTCCCGTTGCGCTTCAACAGTGGTTTGGCCTTGGCCAACGCTTCGCGTTTGTCATCGAGGCCCAGAGACAGATATTTGTTGGTCGTATTCAGGCTGGCGTGGCCCAGCCAATGCGCAATTGTGCTCAAGTCCACACCGGCCCGCAGCAGATGGATCGCGGTGCTGTGGCGCAGACTATGTGGGTGCAGTCGCTTATGTTTCAGGCTTGGCACGCGCGGGATGGCCTTTTCAATGTGTTTACGCAGGATGAGGCGCACGCCAAACCGGGTGAGCCTACCGCCGCAACGGTTGCGAAACACGGCCTCGGGCCGGTCCACATGCACACCTTGTTCTTCAAGCAGATCCAAAAGCAATCGCGCCGTTTCCGACCACAGCGGGCAGGTGCGTTCTTTGTTTCCTTTCCCGCGAAGCCGAACGCTGGGTGGCTCCGTCAGCCGCAAGTCTGTCGCTTGCAACCCCACGATCTCGCTGACACGTGCGCCGGTATTGAACAACAAACTTAGCAGGGTGAAGTCCCGCCGGCCTTGTTGTGTGGAACGATTTATCCCATTCAATACGGCTTGAAGTTCCTTCCATTCCAGATGCTGAATCTCGCGCGTCGCGATTCGCTTGAAAGGAATACCGAGTAGCTGTTGAGTCTGCGTCAGGTGTTCGGGATGCTGCGTGCCGATGTAACGGAAAAAGCTATGGATAGCGCCCAGGCGCACGTTGCGGCTGCTGGCCCGATTCTTCCGTTCACTTTCTAAATGCCGCAGGAACGCCGTGATCTGCGCCACCGTGAGTTGTTCGATGGTCACAGCGCTGGGGTCGCCTTTGTTCCCGGCCACGAACTGCAAGAGGAGTTTCAAGCTGTCGCGATAGCTGTGCAGGGTGTGCGGACTCAGTGCACGCTGACGTGGCACGAAATCGGTAAGGAACCCATGCAAGGCTTGCGCCAGTGTGGATGTGGTTGAACGGCTCATAGCATCCCTCCTTCGCTGCCGCCAAATGCACGATGAAACCGTTTACTGGCGGCGGAACGCAAGGCCGGAGTCAAATGTAAATAATAATGGGACGCCGCAGGCCCCACGTGACCAAGATAGGTCGAGAGGTGTGGCAAGCGTGCCTGCACGTTTTCACCCTGCTCATACCAGCGTTGCAAGGCAGCGACCGCAAAGCTGTGGCGCAGATCATGTATTCGAGGCGGACGACCGCGTTCGTCAATGACACCTACGCTCATACAAAGCCGTTTCCAAATCTCTGTAAAACCCGGCAAAGTGTAAGCAGCGTTGGGGTCGGGACGTCGGCTGCTCCAGACCAAAATACTTTCCGGCTCGGTGGCAATACGGAAACCCCGCCGCTCGCTTATGTAATGTTCCAAAGCCTGCGCGACCGAGGCTGAGAGTGGCACCAGCCGGGACTTGTTGAATTTGGTATCCTTGATGCGCAGGAGTTGATCCGCCGCTTCATAGTCCTGCAATCGCAGGCGGAGCAGTTCACCGGCGCGCAGCCCGCAGCAGAACAAGAGCGTCAAAGCTATTTGGATGGTCTGTGACCGCACCGGATGAGACCTCCGGTTCCCTAGCTGGGTGGCGGCGGCGAGCAGCCGTGACATCTCCGCAGCCGACACCAGGCGTGGCAACCTTTGCGGCGACCGCTTTGGAAAACCAGCCGGGTCGGGCACAAAGCACTTGGGATGTTCACGCGCATAATAAGCAAGAAAGCCGTGGACAGCATATAGCTGTTTGGCCTGAGTCGTCGGGTTAAGATGACCAAGCGTTTTGGCCCACTGATCGAAGACCGTTCGATCCATCGTGATTGCGTTTTTGCAATGAAGAAACGCATCCCATGCCCGCAGATCATCTTCTTCCGTTACGAACTTGCGCCCCAATGTGCGCCGTGTGGTTATGAATCGCCCGATGGCTTGACCGAAGGCGCTTTTGAAACGCTTGTCGGCGCGTGGCCGCGGTCCTGTTTGGATACAAACCCTCGGAAAGCCTGCCTGCCAATCTCCAGTGAGTAGTTGCACGGGCGCTGCGGACTCAGGCACGGGCAACCCGACGGTGCGCAAATCATCCAAGTCCAGCCGCAAGTATTGGGCGGTGCTTCTGCAATCGCGGTGTCCCAACGTGTCCGCAATGGACTTCACTGCCACACCGCGCCGGAGTAAATGAACTGCCAGCGAATAGCGCAAGGCATGCGGGCCAAACTTTCCAAAATCCAAGCCGCCGCGCTTCAACCGATTTTGCAGGATGACATTTACCGCGCTGGGCACCAATGGCCCCGCCGGCGCCTGTGTCCGCAAAAACAGTTCACGCCGTTCTGTCTGAGGTCTCGCTCGGCGCAGATAACGCGCTAGCACATCGCCCGCCTCATCCATGAGCGGCAGTGCGATAGGCCGACGGGTCTTGGTTTGCATTACATTCAGGACGCCGCAGCGCCAATCAATGTCATCCAACTGCAAAGAAACGATGTCGCTGCGGCGTAAACCATAGACCGCAATCAAATAGAGCATCGTGAAATCGCGCAACCCGTTGAGGCTTCCCCGGTCAATTGAGCGCAGCAACGCTTGCACCTGCTCTCTGGTCAGCACGGTTGGCAATCGTTCTCTCGCGTATATACGCGGAACATCAATTTGCTCATGCAGGGGACGGCGTAACACACCTTGAGAGAACTCGAAACGCAGAAACGAGCGAAGCGTCAGCACAAGGCCAAGCAAGCTATAACGGTTGTGAGTCTGTGCCATCAGCCGCACAAAGTCTTCGATCTGGCCATGCCGAAGCCGCGTTAGTGCCGGTCGCTTGCGGGCAAAATCGAGAAACGCCAAGAAGCGGTTTACATACAAGAGCTGGCCCGAAATGGTGACTTCAGCCAACCCGCGCACCTCACGCAAATAGGTTGCGTAACGGTTTGCTTCAACCTGTAAGGGCGACAACCTGACCAGCTTGGGCGCTGGAATTATTTTTCGTTCGCGCAAAAAGCGATGCAACCTACGCCCAGCACGGCAAACTTCTTCTCGGGGACGGAAGTGCGCCTCGGCTGCGGCCAATACTTCCGGGGTGATCTCGGCGGCAGATGCAGTCATCTTTCGTCGCCGCAGCCAATGCACCACGGCGTGGACGCCCTGCAATGCGCCTCGAATGGATCGCTGCGCATAGCTTTGAGCTTGGAGCCACTTTGCAAAATCCTCCATGACCGAACCGAGGATAGGCAAGCTGGAATACCGGCTGTGGTTTTGTGGGAATAGGTGTTTAAGGAGAGATGTATTTTTCATCCCTCACAGCACGCAAGCCCATCGCCCGGTTGTCAATAATGTTGAGTTGAATGCCGCCGCCAGCGCGTTCATCTGCGGTGATCAACTTCCTACTCCACATTGCTGAACGCTCAACATAAATGATGACAGACGAGGACTGACCACCAATGGCGCATGGTTCACACCCATGCGCCGCTTCCCATTTCAATTTATGACCTTGCCCAATTTGACCCGCACCAAGACCGAGGCGCTACAACTCGCCGCCGAACTTTTCC
>CAIXPZ010000035.1 GCA_903921455.1 uncultured Verrucomicrobia subdivision 3 bacterium
CGCGGCGCTGCCAGCCGGTCAAACCCTGCAACACGCGGATATATTCCGGGTTGTTCCAGCGATTGTCCGTGACCCGCGCGGCGATAAATCGCGTGTCTGTTTCGCGGTTTCCCAATAATGGGAGGACGAACCTCGTCCGATACCAGCCGTGGCCCACGCCGCCGGGGTTGGTGGTCGAATAAATGCGCGGACGCCAATTCGGTTTCGACGTGCGGCAGCAGGTCGTGATGTCCTGGTATTTCCGTGCGGTGAGAGTGGTAGCCTCCTCGATGCCGATGACGTCGTATTCGAGCCCGAGGTAGGCATCAATATCCTTCTCGTTCTGGAAATGTCCCGCGATGATCCGCGACCCGTTTTTGAACGTCAGGATTCCCCGGAAAGCCGAGAACTCATGCGGCAAACGCGTGAACAACTTGCGGCGAAGATCCTCAAAATGCTCGAGGTTGGCTTTGCCAACCTTGCGGAGCAAAAGGCATTTCAAGCCGGGCACGCGCTGGCAATCGTCCACGCCCATCTGGCCCAGCAGCCAATGCGATTTCCCGCCGCCGCGAGCGCCGCCGTAGCCGATGGCCGTCGGCCCATCGGCGCGGTCGCACAGTCGCGCCGCGGCTGACGCCGCGAGCTGGCGTTGCTGGAAAATCACGTCGGCGGCTTGGAACCGGTCCATCTGATCCTTCGGGCAACCCGCGCGCCGACCAATCTCAAAATAACGTTCCCAGGGTGTCATGGCTTCACCTCCTCGACATCCACAATCGCCGGTGGCGCTGCCACCTCGCCTGGGATTGGCTCCCCGTAGATTTTTTCCAGCGCGACGGTGACCTCCACGCGGACGGCCGGAAGATCATCGCCCTTGCGATGCTCGCCGTCACCGAGGCCCGTCGCCAGTCGGCCCAGCTTGCTGGCGATTTCCAACATCCGGGCAATGTCGGCCAGGTTGGCATAAACCTTTTCGCGCTCCATGTAAGCGTCGAGACCACGCTTCGCGGCGGCGATGGCCCGCTCGTGCATCTCCCACTCGGTCTCTTTGAGCTTTTGTTCGCGGGTTTCCCAGACCGCTGCATTCCGGCGCGCCGCCGCCTCGATCGCTTCGCGCTCGACGATGGCGAGGTGTGCGCCATGGGCGGCCACTCGCGCCTGCCAGTCATATTTCACCGACCACCGTTTTAATAACCGTGAACTCTTGGCGAACTTTTGGGCTACCGTTTCCAATGAACGCTGCGGACCAAGGCTCAGATACAAACTGAATGCCGCGAATGCTTTTTCCGATTCGCGCGGCTGTTTTTCAAACATCAAGGGCATAATTCCATCCTTTCTTTCACTTCGGCCATGGTTTGGGCGACGGTCATCCGTTCGCCATCCGGTTTCCACCAGTGATAACGCTCTGGCGAATTAAACGGGATTACCAGCGTTCCGCCGGCGGTCAGGTAAGGCAGCTTTTCCCCGACGGGCGACAGCGGTTGAGAAACTTCCGGCGGTTGGGCGGTTGGTTGTAAATCGTGACCAAGCGCCAACTCGGAATCACTGAGGACGCTAGGGACACCCCTTTCCAACCCTATATACATGTGAGAGAGATTTTTTCTATACGCGTAAGGGTTGGAAAAAGGTGTCCCCAGCGTCCCCAATAGGTCTGTTTCGGGTGAAGGTTTGGTTGGAACGCTCTGAACCGACTTGGTTTCACCCGTCCCCGGCGTCCCCAAGGTAAAACTGGTCAAAGCCGCCTTCACCGACTGTGGTGCCGTAGCGGCCGTTGCCACCTTGACGCGGACGGTAAAAGTTCCCGGCGACTTCTCGCCAACGAGCGCAAAGATACGTTTCCGATGGTCGCTGTCCTTCGGATGGACACAGCAACCAAACCGGCCATCGGCCATGATCCGGAGGTGTTCGCCTTTGCGGTCATTGCCGCCTTCGGCGCAGGCCGGACAGCGGGCCTGGACAACACCACCGTCCAGCTTCCGCACGTTTTCCAGTTTTTCAAGATTCAGACTCATAGGTTTAATGGTGACCCGTCCGGAAGGACTGGCCGACACGCAGTGTCCTCATGCGCCACCTTTTAGTTTGAACGCCGGATCCTGCGCGTCGCGCAGCCGGATGGCGTGCCAGCCGCGATTGGAACGTTTGCCGTCGCGTTCGATGGAATGCGATTTGGGAATGTGAAACACGTCGAGAATCAAATCGGGCAGCGTTCGTTCAACCACGGCGGTGGGCAGGACGTTCCAACCGTTGTCGGCGCAAAATTCGGCGTAAGCCTGGCTGATTTCGGAAGTGGTTACATCGCCGTATTCGTGTTTTTCCAGCCGTTGATTGACGAAAATCCGCAAGCTGTCGCTTTCGGCCAGCAGCGAATCCACCCGCTCACGTTGTTTCGTGGTCAGGGCAAAATCGCCGGTGGCGGCGAACTCGGCCTGCAGCTTCACGAAACCAGCCAGCGCCCACCGGAGGATGCCGCTGCCCTCGTCGCGCAGGAGCGGAACGTGAAAATCCAGAATCCGGTTTTTGGGTGGTGGATTTTGATAGCGCACGATCAACAGGCGGCGGCGCCACGCGCTGGTGTCGCCTTCCAAGCGGACCCTCAGGCGCGAGTTGCACGTCATGATGACGTTGAAATTGCCGAACATCGGAAAATCGCCGTTCAAACCCTTGCCTTCGCCGGAGAGCGGATCTCCGCCAACGATCGACTTCAACATGCTTGCGCCCTTCTGCATCAGAAAATCGCCGGCCACGTCCGGCCCGATTAGCAGCGTCTTGCCCCGGAACCGGAAAGTCTCAAATCGTTCCAAGAGACATTCCGTGCGGAGTTGGTAACTGTTCGTCAGGCCGACCAACGACTGGATGATGCGGACCAGCGTGCCCTTGCCGCCGTTGGCGGTGCCGTCGAGGATGAGCAACCGTTGCGGCAGGTTGTAGCCGAACAGCGCCAGGCCGGCCCAGCGTTGAATCAGGTCGGCATCATCCGCCTCGACGGCGGGGTAAATCAATTCGTTCAGGAAACGCGGACACTCGGCGTCCGGCTTGAATTCATACGGCGAGCGGTTGCGGGAATAATCCTCCGGCGAGTAGCCGCCGAACGTCACGTCGCCGTCATCGCCCAGGCGAATGACGCCGTTGGCGACGTGAATGAACCGTTGTTTCGTCAGGAAGACGCCGCGTTTTTCGACGATACCCATGAGCGCGCCAATGACCGCCTTAAGCTTCGTTTGGGTGATCTGGATTTCGAGCGAGAACTGTTGCGACTCCCGGCTGATTTCCAGAATGCGCGCGGAAATCGCCTCGCGGATGCTCTCCGGCGTGATGTTCTCCCACAGGCCGGTGTCTTCGGCGTAGCGGTAGAACGTTTTTTCGTCCGGGTCATACAGCACGCGATTTTCGCGCGAGAACAGCGCGGCCCAATACCGTTCGTTGATGCCGGTCACGCGGCCATCTTTGTTCGTGTAGAACGGCTGGCCAAATTCTTTGGCCAGAGCTTCTTTTTCGGCGCGGGCGGCAGCACCCACCCAGGGCAATTGCCACCCATCCGGCCAACCGATGTC
>CAIXPZ010000036.1 GCA_903921455.1 uncultured Verrucomicrobia subdivision 3 bacterium
CGGAATAGCTGGCCGCGTCGTTGGTGGTGACGGCCGAAATGGTGAACACGTTTGAGGTCGCCCCGGCAATCGGTGCGCCGTTTTTCAGCCATTGATATGTCAGCGGCGCCGTGCCCGTGGCCGTGACGGTGAATGAAGCCGGGTTTCCTTGCGTGATCGTGGCATTCGCCGGCGGCGATGTGATGGCGGGCGCAACGAGCACAATCAGCGTGGCGCTGGCGCTGGTCGCGCTGCCGACGGCGTTCGTGACGGTCGCAGAATAATTGGCGGCATCCGTGGCGGTAACTTTGGTCAAGGTGAGCGTCGCGGTAGTCGCCCCGGAAATGGGTGTGCCGTTTTTCAACCATTGATAACTCAGCGGCGCGGTGCCGCTGGCGGTGACCGTGAAGGTAATGTTGCTGCCGGCGACAATGGTGGCGCCTACCGGCGACGTCGTGATGGCCGGCGGAATCGCTACTGTGAGCGTGGCGGCGGCACTCGTGACGCTGCCCAGGCTGTTCGACACGGTGACGGAATAAGCCGCCGCATCGCCGCTGCCGACAGCGGAGAGATTCAGGGTGGCGGTGGTCGCGCCGGAAACATTGCCGCCGTCGGCCAGCGGAGCGTTGCCCTTCAGCCATTGATAAAACAGCGGCGTTGAACCGGCGGCGGTCACGGTGAAACTGGCATTGCCACCGGCTACGACGGAAGCACTGGCCGGCGCGGTGGTGATGGTGGGTGCCGCCACCACGGTGAGCGGCGCGATGGAACTGGTGACGCTGCCGGCCAGGTTGGTGATGATCACCGAATAATTGCCCGCATCTGCCGTGGCGATAGTGGCGACGGTCAGCACGTTGGAACTGACGCCGGAAAATTTTGTGCCGTTGGTGATGGCTCCGCTGTTTTTGAGCCAGCGATAACTCAGCGGCGCGCTGCCGGTGGCCGTCACGGCAAAAGTGGCGCTCGCGCCGGTCGTCAGGGTTTGCGCGGCGGGCTGGCTGGAAATTGCTGGCGGCACGATGACCGTCAAAGCCGCCGCCGTGCTGGTGGCGGTGCCGACGGCATTGCTGACGAGCACGGAATAATTGCCCGCATCCGTCGCGGTTACGCCGGTCAGGGTGAGCGTGGCGGTGTTGGCGCCGGAGATATTGCCGGTGCTGGCGAGCGGGGTGCTGTTTTTCAACCAGTAGTAGGTCAGCGGCGCGGTGCCGCTGGCCGTGACGGTGAAGGTGGCGTTTTTTCCGGTGGCAATTGTGGCGCTGGCCGGCGGGCTGGTGATGGCCGGGGCGGTGGGCGTGGTGGTGCCGCTGATCGTAAGGGTGATGGATTGCGCGAGTGAGGCATTGCCCGGACTGACGCAGGTCACGCTGGTGGTATATGTGCCGGCGGTGGTCGGCGTGCCGGAGATATAGCCGCCGATGGTCGACGCTTTGTTGACCCAAGACGCTGTAAATGTCAGCCCTGGTGGCAAGGTGACGGTCGTGCTTTGGTTGTTAGCAAGGAGTGCGGAACTGACGCTGCCGGCGGACAAAATAAAATAGTCAGCAGAAGCCGCTGTGTTTCCGCCGCCGATGGAAACGGTGACGTTGTTGCTGAACGCAGTTCCCACCGCGCCGCTAAAGGAGTTTGGCGTGGTGAATAATGACGTCGCCCCGGAAACGGCGTCCACCGAGCCAAGCACGGCTCCCGCGCCGATGCCCCAGCGCAGGATGATGGCAAAGGCGGAGGCGGTGGCCGGATGGGTGACCAGCGTCCGGGCCAGGGGCAGCACCTGCAACAATGCCGCCAGAACAACCGCGGGCCTGCGTAGGTGAAACAACATAATACAACGGGGTTAGGGCACGACCAGTACGCGATAAAAGAGGCTGGGAATGCCGGGTGAATGGGTGATGACGATGGGGGTGGCGGTGGTGGGCGGGAGAATGTTGGTGAACACGTTCCATGTGCCGCCGGACATCGTCCCGTTGGTCAGCACGGTGTTGGTCAGGCCCACGACCGGCGTGAACGTGAATTGAAAGTTGCCGCTGCTGGCAGCCGGGCCGGTGATCGGCGGCGGCGGCGGGTTGGTGACCACCAGCGTGGCGAAGATGCTGTTCGTGATGCCGGCGGTATTGGTGATGGTTACCGAGTAAGTGCCCGCCTGACTGGCGCGTAGATTGGTCAATGCCAACGAGGAATTAGTGGCATCCAGTAGGGCGCTGTTGGTATTGAAGTTCCACTGGTAAGCCAGCGCCGGCACACCTCCGGCCACGACGCTAAACGAGGCGCTGCCGCCGGCTATAGTTGTCAGGCTGACGGGCTGGTTGGTGATGACAGGTGGTTGCCAGACGGTGAGCAGCGCATAGGTGCTATTGGTGAACCCGGCGGAATTCGTGATTGCCACCGAGTAGGTTCCGGCGTTGGTGAGTTGGATGTTCGTGAGCGTAACTGAAGCGTTGGTTTGGTTTAACAACGCCGTATTGGTGTTGTAATACCATTGATATTTGAACGGCGCGGTGCCGCCATTGGTTATGCTGAACGTGGCGTTGTTGCCGACGGTATTTGTCAGGCTAGTGGGCTGGTTGGTGATGGTGGGGACGGAACCACCACTAGCAGCCAAAATGGCGAAGGTAAAATCACCAGCAATGGGATTTGCTCCTGAATATGTGAGATCAATGTGAAAAGCATTAGTGCCAACTTTGGTTGGAGTCCCGGAAATTACACAGTAAACATTTGTAAGACTCGAACTTCCAGTGTTTCGATCTACAAATTTGAAAGTCAATCCCGGGGGCATACCATTCGTCGTAGTCTGGTTACTAAGAACAACGGCGGCTACCACGCTGTTAGTTAAGAGGGTGCAAAGTGCTCCCCCATCTCCCGAGGTTTTGACGGTTAATGTCAGGTTGTTGGTTAAAGGCGAATTGACTGTTCCAACCAAGTTTGTCGGTGCGGCGAAAAAGTTCGTCGCTGCCGAATGTGCATCATAGGCACCTATCACCGCCGCCGAGCCAATGCCCCAACGTAGGATGATGGCAAAGCTAGAACTAGCCGTCGGGCTGGTGACGATGTTGCGGAGGAGCGGTAGGAGTTGCAGTGCCGCCGCAAGTAACAAGGGTAATGTCCGGGTGAGACGTTTCATGTCTGTTATTTAATTTGGGGTTCTGTGCTGATTTTTTGTTCGCTTGTTAATTGTTAATTACAACCGCATCCGCCGCCGCCGACGCCGCGTCCGCCGCTGGCATCTTCGCGCGAGAACCAGATGTGTTCGGCTTGGGCCACCCCGAGCGGATCGCGGTCGCCGCGCATGGTATAATCGGCCAGATGTTCGCGCTGCCAGGGTTTGACGTTTGCGCAGCCGGTAACAGTGATAAGCAAGGCGGATGCCAACAGTAAAATCGCTTTGATTTTCATAGGTTTTATTTCAAAAGGGAGTCGATTTCGCTGAGATATTCCTTGCGGGTGTCTTCGCCGTGGAAACCCTTGTGCATAAAACGCACCTTGCCTTCGCCATCCAGAATGAACGAGGTGGGCATGGTCTGTGGCTCCACCGCCGCCACGAGTTTCTGTTCCCCGTCGCGGACCACCGTGAGCAAGACGGGATGTTTCTGGAGGAATTTGTCCATGTTCGCCTGCTTCTCGTCCACATTCACCGCCAGCACGACCAGGCGGTCGCCATATTTTTTCTGGAGTTCGTCCAGCACCGGGAATGACTTGGCGCAGGGCAGGCACCAGGAGGCCCAGAAATCCACGATCACGATTTTGCCCTTCAGCGAATCGGGCAATTTGCCTTCAAGGTTGAAGGTGGTGAGGTCGGGCAGCGTGTCGCCAACTTTCAGCGCGGCGCTGGCGGTGTAAACAATTCCAGCGAGCAGCGTCGCCAGTGTCAGTTTTTTAAGCAGGGATGTATTCATGGAATTTTCGGGAATAGAGTTTGGTGGTTTCGGTGGTGACGGCTCCGGCGGCGCCGGGATGGAGTTCGACCAGTTGCAAGCCCTCTTTCGCGCCGAGGATGCACACGCTGGTCGAAAGCTAACCAGCAATGGTGCAGCTCGGCGCGATGATGGACACGGCGCGGCAATCATTCAGGGCGGGATAGCCGGTGCGCGGGTCGAGGATGTGGCCGTAGCGACGGCCGTTAAATTCAAAGTTGCGCAGGTAATCGCCGGAGGTGGCGACCGCGTGGTCGGTCACGGCCACGCCCGCCCAGCATTTGCCGGGGTTCGTCGCATCGTCGAGGCCGATCCACCAGAATTTCTTTTCCAGCGCATGGCCGCGCACGCGCACGTCCTGGCCGAAATCCACCATCACGTTCGGGATACCGCGCTGGATGGCCATGTTCATGACGCAGTCCACGGCGTATTCCTTGCCGATGCCGCCCAGGTCGAGCGCCATGCCGGCGCGGGGCAGAAAAATACCGCCGGCCCGGCGCTGGATCTTGTTCCAGCCGACGAGTTCGCGGGCGGCTTGGATGGCGGAATCGTCCGGCACGACCGGCGGACGCTGTTTCCAGTTCCACAGTTTGATGAGCGGCAAAGCCGTCGGGTCAAACGAGCCGCGGGTGAAGAAAAATAATTCCTGGCACAGGTTGAACAGGCGGTCGGTTTCGGGATCGGTTTCCACCCAATGTTCGCCGGCGGCGGCGTTGATCCGGCCGATGAGGCTGTCCGGCAGAAAGCGCGAGTAGCGCGCCTCGAACTGCGCGGTCCAGGTGACGACATCGCGTTGGAAATCGCGGGCGATGTCGCCGGGGACGCCGTGAAAATTCACGCGGCAGAGCGTGCTCATGGCGCGGAACTCCAGCTTGTGCAAGCCGCGCTCCACCGACGTCTGCGCGGATTGCGAGACGCGGGCAAGCACTTCCTGCGCTGAATTGGGGCTGGTTATCACCATAAAATCGAAAGGCCGATGGTATAGACGTTGGCTTTGGGATACATGCCGGAGTCGGTTTTGCCGTCCATGCCGTGCATTTCGTAGCGGTGATAGCCGGCGACTACATGCACATGATCATTGATCACGGCGGTGGCCTGGAGTCCCATATCTGTCGAGTATAATTCCGAAAGGCGGTAATCGGATGAGTGGAATCCACCAGGGTTTGTTGTGTATGGCCCGTTAAACGTGACTTGATAAAAATCCGCCGCCGATTGTTCGTAAACCCGGACAAAGGGTTCGGCGATGAAATGTTTGCCCAGCCATTGATGCCAGGTCAGGCCTACGGTGTTGGCCGTTACGCCGTAGGTGTCATGGTAGAAGCGGTAGGAACCTTCCAGGCTCGCGTTGAGCTTGTCGAAGTATTGGGTCAGCGAAGTGTAGACGATTTCCTTGTTGCGGTGGGCCGGGCGACGCTCCGGCACGCCGATGTAGAAACCCGCCGGGAAAATGTCAGGGTGATATTGTGCGCTCCGGTAGGGATCGCTTAAATAGCCGGAATCATTTCCAAATGTGAACGCCGTATTTAAAATGGTCTTTGGTGTGAGTAATTGGGTGATGCCGACAATGCCTTCCGTGGAGGATTTATCGCTCCAGATTGTTTCATTGGGAAAGTTGCGGACCGTGTCGAAATTATGCGAGACGCCTAATTGCAGGGTGGTGTTCTTTTCGTTGAACTCGATCGCATCATTCAGCGAAATGCCGTAGGACTGGTAATCGTGTTCCTTGCTATAGGCGAAACCCGGTGTGATGGTCTGGTTGCCCAGCCGGCAATCCGTTTGCAGGCTGATGGAGCGGCGAATATCCCAAACTTGTGTGGTTAAGATTTTTCCATTCAAGTTATGCGTTCCCGTCGGGGTGGCTCCGGAGATGCCGTCGTAAACGAGTTCGCCCTTGGCGATGATGGCGTCCACGAGTTTCTGCTCGAAGTAAACCGAATGCGTGTCAATCGTCATCCGGTTGTTGTCTTCCTTGTAATATTCGTAGCGGTAGTCCACCTGATCCTCGGCGCGGAGCAATTGCGGGAGGCTCACGGTCAGTCCCAGCGGCAGGCTCCGGCGCCAGTGGCGCAGCATGTGCCAGACTTGGTTCACCGCGCGGGCGGGCCGGAAAGAATTCGTATTTCTAATCATATTCAAGGTTGGATTCCCAAAATGTTGCCTGAATCTAGCAGCGCCACCATAAAAAGCCGGTGTATGAAGGATTAAAAAAAATTTAAGTTTATGAAGTGCCGGGGAACTTAGCGGTGCCTGAACTTGCGGGAATGATAACCCTCCTCCTCTGGCCGGCGACCGGTGTGATTTGGGGAAATGTCCTTGACGAAAACCCGGTTGCTGGCGTTAATCCCAAGGCAGCTTGACTGGCTTGACGTTGAATTTTTTAATGAAACCACAATTTATGAAACACTCCGCAATAAATTATT
The DNA here is from genome assembly GCA_903921455.1 of uncultured Verrucomicrobia subdivision 3 bacterium. Next base: position 6,308 of record CAIXPZ010000036.1, read on the forward strand.
TATCCATCACCTTGGCGGCCTTGGGCTTGACTGTTTTCACCGCGTCGGCAGAAGCCCCGTTGGATGGCCTCAACCTCGTCACCGTCGCCTTGACCCTGCAATCCCAGGGCGGATTCAGCGGCGACGGCACCGTCAGCACCTACGCCAAGCCCACGGTCAGCAAAATGGACACCAAAGATATCCTCAACCAGCTCGCCCGCGACAAATATGCCCAGTCCGTTTACTCCGCCACGTCGTTTCCCAACGGCTCCAAGCTGGCGCTGGCGGGCGGGTTTTTTGTGGTCGTGGATAAGAACGACCAGCTCATCGTGGATGTCTCGGACATCATGCGGTTTTCCGCCGGGGACAACGATATTTTGAGCGGTAAGATTAATGACACCACAAGGCTCGCCAGCCCCAGCCTCACCGAATTGATCGTGGTGAAACTCACGTTCGATGACACTTTTATTTTTGGCGGCGGCAACTTAAAGTTTTTTGCGCAGGGCCTGGACACCGTCCAGACCAAGGATTCAAAGCCGAACGCCTCCGGAAATTATTCGGAAAATTCTTCCGACTCCGTCAAAAATTCCGCCGGTGAAGGCAGCTCCAAAGGCTCACCCTTTGTGCTGACCGGTTCCATCCAGGGCAAACGGAATGTGAAGCTGACCCTTAAGTAAAAGTCCTCCGTGGACTAGAGCCAGTCCCCGCCGGTCAGATGTGAAACGACTCCGGTTGCTCCACGCACGGCACCAGTAGGCGGGCGACGTGGTAATTGCCGCCGTGCCGTCGGTGCAGGCGCATTTCCGGTTCCAGCCGCAATAGCGCCGCCACCACGCGCAAGCCCAGCCCCAGCGTCGGTTCGGTCGTGTCCATGTGGCTCGTCCGGTTGCTCACAATCAGCGCCGCGAATTTCCCGCTGCGCTTGACCCGCACCGTCAGATCGCCCGCCCCGTGCTTGAGCGCATTCGTGAGCAGGGCGTGGGCGATTTGCCGGACATGGCGCGGATCGGCGGAAACCCAGCATTCCGGCACGGATTTCAAGGTGAACTGCCGGTCCCGCTCGGCTGCAAGCAGCTGAAAATCCTCCACCACTTCCGCCACCGTCGTGGAAAGATTGAACACCGAGCGCATCGCCATCAACCGCCCCTGCTCGGCCCTTGCGATCAGCAGCGACTGGTCCACCACATGCGTTAGCCGGTGCAACTCGCTTTCCAGCTCATCCGCGAGTTCCGGGGCGATGCGTTCGCCCGCCTGCTCGACCTTGAGCCGGATGATCGCCAGCGGCGTGCGCAGCTCGTGGGCGACTTTGGCGGCGTAATTGTTCATCTCGTTGAAGGATTCATCCAGCCGCACCAGCAATTCGTTCAACTGCCGCACCAGGTCGCGGAATTCATCATCCAGCTCCGGCAACGAAATCGGTTCGGCCAGGTTGCCGGGATTTTTCGCCTGCAACTGGCGGTTCACGCTTGCGATGGGGCGGAGCGACTGCCGCGCCAGCCAGTAGCCGCCCGCCACGGCCACGGCCACGACCGGAATGAGCCATAGAAGCGCCGACTTGAGCAGGGCGTCGGCAATCTGGTGCACCTCCGCCTCCGTCAGGCTGTCGTGCAGCCGCCAGTCGGGCAGTTCGGGATAGGTTTTGTTGCAGGCTTTTTCGAGCAGTTGCGATTCCAGCGTCAGGTGCAGCAGAAACAGGAACGCCGCCGTCACGACCGCGAAGCCGAGGCCATACCAGAGCGTGAGCCGCGACCGCAGCGATTTCACGGTTCGCCCTCCCGCAAGGTGAAGCCCACGCCGCGCACCGTGTGGATCAGCGGCACCAGCCCCGGCTTATCAATCTTGCGGCGCAGCATGTTGATATAAACGTTTACCACGTTCGTCTCGGAGTCAAAATGCTGGTCCCACACGTGCTCGACAATCGCCGTTTTGCTCACCGGCTTGGGCGAGGCGTTGATGAGCAATTCCAGCAGCGCATATTCGCGCCGCGTCAGCTCGATCTGCTCGCCCGCGCGCCGCGCCTCGTGCGAAACCAGATCCAGTTCCAGATCCGCCACGCGGATGAGGTTGTTCGCCTGCGGCCGCTGCCGCCGGAGCACCGCGCGCAGCCGCGCCAGCAGTTCAACGATGGAAAACGGCTTGGTCAGATAATCATCCGCGCCCGCGTCCAATCCGCGCACCTTGTCCTCGATGTCATCGCGCGCCGTGAGGAAAATCACCGGCGCGATCACGCCCTTGCGCCGCAGCAGGCGGACCACCGTGATGCCGTCCTTGTGTGGCATGTTGATGTCCAGCAGCAGTGCGTCGTAGGGGCTGGATTCGGCGAGCCAGAGCGCCTCGTCGCCGTCGTGGGCCACGTCCACGGCGTAGCCCTCGGCCACGAGACCGGCCCGGATGTGTTCCGCCACTTTGCGTTCGTCTTCAGCCAGCAGGATGCGCATAGGATTGGTTCAAGGGTTGTGTCTGATTATTTCTGAATTTCTATCTTGGAGAACAAACTCTCCAAACCGTTCAATGGCGACTCATGTTTCGCGTTCAACATCTGCCGCAGGAATTCCACGCCGTCCTCCACCGTGCGGATGGATTTGGGCAGGATTGCGCCGGCCGCGTTCGCGTGGCCGCCGCCCTGGAATTTTTCCGCGATCTTGCGCGCCTCGCCGTTGCGGCTGCGGAAGCTGGCGAAAATCGCATTCGAGCGCCGGAACAGCGTCACCAGCACCGTGTATTTGGTGGCGCCGCGTTCGAGGAGTTGGTGGACGATTTGGTTGGTGTTGCCGATCAGGGTGTCAACGCAGCCGATCGTGGGCGAAATTTCGGAAATGTTTTTTTTGCTCCATTCGAAGCCGATGGGATCTTCCACGCGGCGTTTCACCGCCAGCACTTCGAGCAGCGGATGGTCAATCAGCTTTTCCAGTTCGCCGCCAACGAGCGTGTGCAGGTTCCAGAACGAATAATTCTTCACCAGCCCCGCGTAATCGCCGGCCACCTCGAAGTCCGGGTCTTTTTCCAAAAAAAGATCCGCCACGTCGTTCAGGTGCACCAGCCGGTCGAGCGCCGGCGAGCCGAGCCCGTTTTGCTGGCACAATTCATATGCCAGCAGGCCGGCGGACTTGTTCACGTCATGGTGCAGATGCGCTTGTTTGGCGACGGTTTCGGTGTGGTGATGGTCCACGACGAGCCAGTCCTGCTTGTCCAGCCGCGCCTCGAAGGTGAAATCCGTCACCCACGCCGCGCGTTCGCGCAGGTCGCGTTGTTTCCAGAAATTATAGTGATATGCCTGCAAAGGGACTTTTTCGCCGTAGATTTTTAGCGCGAGCCGCTGGAGCAGCAGGCCGGCGACGAAGCCGTCGAGGTCGCTCTCGTGGGTGATAATGACTTCCGGCTTGGGCAGCGTCAGCATGGGCGGAAATCTAATAGACCGCGCCGCGCGTGGCGAGCGGTGAATTTGCCTGAAAATTCTTTTGAAATCCGGCGCGGTTGCCGCCAAGCTCTCGGCACGGCATAATTTTGCAACTGGATTGTCGCCGTAAACCATTCCATGCCCAACACCACCCAAATCACATCCTTGGATCCGCTGGCGCGGCTGATCCAGAAGCCTCAATTCGTCGGCTGGCTCGGCTCGGCCGATTTCGCGCAGGCGCTGGTGCTGACGAGCGATGTCTGGAAAGCGCAGGCCAAGGGTGTGCCGCATAATTGCTTTCTGCTCGCGGCGGCGGACAGTCCGGCTTTGGCGGAGATTCTGCTGCTGCGCGTGTCCGGTTCCGCCGCGCCGCCGGCGGATGCGGAGTTGTCGGCCAAATTGGATAAGCTCAAGGCGCGCTCGCCGGCTTCCGGCGGCGACCTGACCGTGGAGGAATTCCAATTCGGTCTGCTGCAATGCCGCGTGCTGGGGACGTTTTATCTGCAGGACGGCCGATTGCGGTTGGGCAGCGACGTGGAAAATTATACGCAGGCGGCGGGGCTGGCGGTCTATCGGCCCGAGGGCGTGGCACTGGAGGCGATTGTAAATTATTTAAGCCCGGCGCGCCAGGCGGCGGCGGCGGAAGAGGCCCGGCGGCTGGGGTTGAAAGGCGAACTGCCGCGGTTTCCTATCGGCACGGTGCGCTATGCCTCCACGGAGCGGCTGCATCGCGGCGCGGACGCGGCGCGGGCGGTTTTTCATTTGAACGCCGTGGATTTTCTGGCGCGGCGCACGGCGGTGTTCGGCATGACGCGCACCGGCAAATCTAACACGGTCAAGAAACTTGTCTCGGTGGTGAAACACACGAGCGACGATTTCAAACTGAAAATCGGCCAGATTATCTACGATTTGAACGGCGAATATGCCAACGCCAACCAGCAGGACAAGGGGTCCATCGCCGAGGTGTTTCCGGGCGACACCGTGCGCTATCGCATGATGCCGACGCCGGGGTTTGAGCTGATTCTGAATAATTTTTTCCAGCAGATTTCGGAAGGGCACAGCACGCTGCGCGGGTTGCTGGAGGCGAGCCGGGTGCCGCGTTCGGCGGATATGGAGGCGTTTTTGAGCATGGATTTTGTCCCGCCCAACAAGGAGGATTGCAATACCGACTACGAATTTCAGCGGCAGACGGCCATGTTTCAACTAAAGCTGGCGGCCTATGAGGCCATGCTGGCGCGGGCGGGCTATGAACTGCCGCCGGATTTCAAAATCACGTTCGAGGTGAACCCCGGCATCCGTAACAAGGTGAACCCGTCTGTGGATCCGGCAAACGGCCTGACCGCCACGCAGGCTTATGAGTGGTTCTATCTCGTGCGGCAGATTCAGGACGAACTCATCACCACCACGGGCGCGTCATGGATCGAACCGGATACGAACGTCCTCATCAACCTGCTGCTCCAGAAAAACGATCAGGGCGGCTATATTCCGGGCTACCGGCTGTTGCAGCCTTTCAAGGATTATCACGCGCCGAACCGCCGCACGGATGTCTGCGATGAGATATACCATCATTTGGTCGCGGGAAAAATTGTCATTCTCGATTTGTCCGTCGGCGATCCCGTGCAGCGTGAGCGCTTGAGCAAGCGGATTGCGCGGCATCTTTATCGCAGTTCGATGGCGACGTTCAACGCCGGTCAGCATGCGCCGCACATTGTGATTTATGTGGAGGAGGCGCACAACATCATCGGCCGCCATGAGGCGCTTACCGAAATCTGGCCGACGATTGCGAAGGAGGGCGCCAAGGCGCGCATCGCGATTGTCTATGCCACGCAGGAGGTTTCTTCCATCCATCCGAACATTCTCGCCAATACCGAGAACATCATCGTCTCGCACCTCAACAACCAGAACGAGATCAGTGAACTGGCGAAGTATTATGACTTCGGCGATTTCGCGGATTCCATCATCCGCGCGCAGGATGTGGGTTTTGGCCGCATCAAGACCTTGTCCAATCCGTTTGTCATCCCGGTGCAGATTGACAAGTTTGATCCCGAAACGGAAAAGCAGCGCAGCCGCGGGAAACCGCACTGAGCACTGACGACCCCCATAGGGGTGTTCGTATTGTTCCAGCGGGGTATTAGGGTGAGATATTTAAATAGGCCGCTGGGGTGCTGGTCACACTGCCAAAAAGATTTGTGATGATGACCTGATAATAGCCGATGTCATTGGTCGTGACGCTGCTTATGATTAGATTATTCGTAAGCGCCCCGGCGATGTGTGTCAGGTCGTTGCTTAAATTATTGGTGGAGCTGAATTGGTTGATGACGTTGAATTGCCATTGATAGGCCAGGGGTTGGCTGCCGGTGGCGGTGACGTTGAAGGTGGCGGCGCCGCCATTGGTTGGGTTTGAATTTATGGGCTGGCTGGTGATTTGCGGGGGAATGGCAAATGATAAGCTGGCAAGTTGACTGGTCACACTGCCGAAAGAGTTGTTGCCGATGACGCGATATTTTCCAAGGTCATTTGTGGAGACCGCGCTGATGGTCAGGAGATTTGAAAGTGATCCGGAAATGGTCGAGCCTGAACCGCTGGCGCCGTCGTTAAGATTGGTTCCGTTCAATTGCCACTGGTAGTTCAATGGCGGCGTGCCGGCTACGGTCACGGTGAAGGTGGCCGTCCCGCCATTGGTGACGGCGGCATTCTGCGGCTGCGTGGAGACCAGCGGCGGTAGGGCAATTGCGAAGGCGCCGGCATCCGAGCCCTGGAAAATATTGCCGGGCAATCCATAATTTTCGACGAAGTAATTCCCCGAATCCGAAGAGCTCGTGAACGTCAAAATGTAATACCCGTTCGTGCCGGACTGGCTCAATTGCAGCAGCGATCCGACCGGGCTGTAGTTGGTGTAGGTGAACGTGCCGGTTCCGTTGGTCGCGAAATTGCCGGCGGAATAGTTGGTGTAGTAGTAGGTCTGGATGTTCAGGGTCTGGCCCGCAATGGGGGCAAAGGCATCCTTGGAGGTAACAAACCCGTTGCTGTCAAAAAGTAGTGTTACCGTATTGGAACTGGTGTCGTAATCAATGACCGTGCCGGGATAAATCTGCGGTGTCAGGTCCACCCAGGTATCGTTCACATACCGCTGGTGTGAGAAGGTCACGGTGGCCCGGTCGCCGATGTTCCCCGGATATTGCGCCGACAATGAAACAACGAGCGGGTTGGCCACCACCCCCAGATGACCATTGTCGGTGATTTGCGGCGGATCCAAAAAGACCAGGAGACTTTGGCTGTTATTATTACTGGAGGTTAAAAAAATCTGCGCCCCCGCCACGGTGTCGGGAGCAAGCAGGTCCGCCGTTGACAGGCTGAAGCTGTTGAGGCCGCCGCTATCCTTAAACGTGCCGGTGCTGGGATCGGCGAAGGTCAAAAGCACGGCGACATTGTTTGCCGGGGTTGCCGCCGAGGGGGGGGCGGCGTATTTGAGAATGAGATTGCCGGTGACGGCGCCGGCTTTTTTGTAGGTATAAGTGCCGACGCCGGTGTCTTCGCTGAAGGTGCCGCTGGCGAAATTGACGGTGAAAATCGAGGTGTCCGGTTTGGTCACGGTCAAGGTGGTCCCGCTCAAAGAGGCCGGTGCGACGGCGTAAGTCAGATTCAGCTTGTTGGTCTTGGAACAATTTCCGCTGCGGTCTATGGCATACACGAGCAGGGGATTTATGTTCGGATTAAGCGTCAAATTAGCCCACCAATTGCTCCAGCCATTACCCGTCGTGGCAGCCTGCCAGCCTTGGCCGTTCAAATTATAGAAAACGCCGGCGACTGCATCGTTATCCTTGGCCGTGCCTGTGACGACGATGGCCGGATTGGTCAATGCCGTGCTGTTCGGCGGGGTCTTGACGGTCAGGGTGGGTTTCTGCATTTCCGTGAAGTTGGCCGTAAAAAATAGGCTGCCGCTGTAATCGTTGGAGAAACTCAATTTGGCGTTGAAGTTCGTCTGCACGCCCGCGACATTGGTGTAAATCCAGCCCGCAAACTTATAGCCCGATTTGGCCCGGGCGGTCATGCTGTAAATTTTATTATTGGTCAGCACCAGTCCGTTGTAATTCGGGCTGACCGACCCGTATTTTGCGGAGGGTTTGATCTGCACCGTCACTGAGGGGAGCCCGGCAAAACCCGGGCTGGCGGCGAATAAAAGGACGGAAAAAATGGCGGCAATTTTTCCAAGGGAATGGGGGTGCAGTAAATTCATAATAAACAATTCAACACCGGATGTTTAAAAAGGATGCTTAATTCTGGCTTGAAGTCAATCGCCCCGCAGTGATTCATCCGTTGGCCTCGTCTCTGTTGGCTATGGTTAAACGCTGGCGGTCAGTCGTCAGTAGTCGGTTGCCTGAAAAATCTCTTTGAAATCCGGCACTTTCACAGCCACAATCTGCGTTCGCTTTGCAACCGTTGGAGTTCAAGCTTTAGCTTGTCCGGCGGATGAGGGCGAATGAGTCAAACTGAAGCTTGAACTCCGACTTTTTAAATGAAACGCACGCATCATTGCAACGAACTGCGCCCGGCACACATCGGGCAGACCGTCACGCTGTCCGGCTGGGTTCACTCCCGCCGCGACCTCGGTGGTCTCATCTTTATCGACATTCGCGACCGCGAAGGCCGCACCCAGACGGTGTTTGATCCGAGCGATCTTACCCCGGAATTGTTTGCGCAGGCCGCCGCCCTCCGCAGCGAATGCGTCGTGAGCATCACCGGCAAAGTGCGCCAGCGTCCCGCCGGCACCAACAACGTCAAGATTCCCACCGGCGAAGTTGAAGTCGGCGTCACTGGTCTCGAAGTGCTGAACATGGCGGAAGTGCTGCCGTTCCCCGTGGACGATCCGGAAATCGCCAACAAGGTGAATGAGGAATTGCGCCTGCAATATCGCTACCTCGATCTCCGCCGTCCGGAAATGGCGCGGAACCTCAAACTGCGTTCCAAAGTCGCCATCGCCACCCGCAGCTACATGGACGAGCAAGGTTTTCTCGAAGTCGAGACGCCCACGCTGTTCAAGTCCACACCCGAAGGTGCGCGGGAATTCCTCGTCCCCAACCGCCGCGAACCGGGCACGTTCTACGCGCTGCCGCAGTCGCCGCAGCAGTTCAAACAGATTTTGATGGTCGCCGGCGTGGAGAAGTATTTCCAGCTTGCCCGCTGCTATCGCGACGAGGATTTGCGCGCCGACCGCCAGCCGGAGTTCACGCAGGTGGACATCGAGATGAGCTTCATTGACCGCGAAGACATTTACGCGCTCATCGAAGGTCTCATCAAGCGTGTCTGGAAAACCGCGCTGAACCTTGACGTGCCGACGCCGTTCAAGCGCATCAGTTTCGAGGAAGCGCTGAACCGCTATGGCATTGACAAGCCCGACACGCGTTTCGCCATGGAACTGGTGGACATGACGGAGGATTTCCGCGCGAGCACGTTCAAAGTGTTCAGCGGCACCATCGCCAACGGCGGTGTCGTGAAAGCGCTCAACGCCAAAGGCATGGCCGGCGCGACGCAAGGCCAGATTGAGACGATGACCGAATACGCCAAGAGCTTTGGCGCGAAAGGACTGGCGTTTATCAAAGTCGAAGGTGGAGAATGGAAATCACCCATCGTGAAATTTTTCAGCGAAGCCGAGAAAGCCGCGCTCACCACTAAGCTTGCGATCCAGGAAGGCGACTTGATTCTGTTCGCCGCCGATCAATGGCTGAATGCCTGTGAAATCCTCGGCAAGATCCGCCTCTACTGCGCTGATGTGTTGAAGTCTCAGGGCAAGCTGACGATTCCTGTTGATCAATTCAATTTCCTCTGGGTCATTGAATTTCCGCTGCTCGGTTTCGATCGCGAGCAGAACCGGTGGTATTCCAGCCATCATCCGTTCACCGCGCCGGTCACGGAAGACATCCCGCTGCTCAAGACCGACCCGAAGAAAGTCCGCGGCCAGCACTACGATGTTGTCGTGAATGGCGTGGAACTCGGCGGTGGCTCCATCCGTATCCATCAGCCCGATGTGCAGAAGACCATCTTCGAGGAACTGCTCGCCATTCCGCCGGAAGAGACCAAGTTGCGCTTCGGCTACATGCTCGACGCCTTCAAATACGGCGCGCCCCCGCACGGTGGCATCGCGCTGGGCTTTGACCGCCTCATCGCAATTCTCTGCAATACGCCGAGCATTCGCGACGTCATCGCTTTCCCGAAGACGGCGAAAGGCACCTGCTTGATGACGGATTCCCCGAGCCATGTTTCGCCCAAACAACTGCGCGACCTTTACCTTGAAGTGAAGGTGAAGCAAGCCGCCCCGGCTGCCGCGCCCGTCAAGTCGTAGGCGGGCTAAGCGTTGGCTTGAACCTGATGGACTGGAAAAAATTCAACCGGTCTTTCTTTCGAGTGTTGCAACTGCTTGCCATCGCGTATGTGCTGGTACTACTGGCGGTGCTGATCTTTCAGCGCCGCCTGATTTATTTGCCGACCAGGATTCCCGCCGATGTCATCGAGTCGGTGGCTGCCGGACACGGCTTCACTCCATGGAAAAATCCGTCCGGCCAGATCATCGGCTGGAAAATTCCCGCCCGCGGCACGGCCGCCGGTAGTGTGCTCATCGTTCACGGCAACGCCGGCTGCGCCTTGAGCCGCGATTACATCGCCCAGCCGATTCACGACGCGGCGGCGGTGGATGTTTTCGTTTTGGAATACCCGGGTTACGGTGCACGGCCCGGTGCGCCCGGCAAAGCGAGTTTGGTCGCCGCCGCCGGGGAGGCGTTTCAACTATTGCCGACCAATTCGCCGAGATACGTTGTGAGCGAATCCATCGGTGCCGGTGTGGCGTGCGAATTGGCGCAGCGGCATCCGGCGGAAATCAGCGGCCTCGCGCTGCTCGTCCCGTATGACCGGCTGGCCTCCGTCGCGCAAAAGCAAATGCCCTTTTTGCCGGCGTATTGGTTACTATTGGATCGCTTCAACCCGGCGGAATGTCTGAAACATTATCACGGCCCGGTGAAAGTTGTGGTGGCGGGGGCGGATGAAATCCTTGGCGCGGCGGCGGGTCGCCGCTTGTTTGCCGACTATGCCGGACCGAAGTCGTTGCAGGAGTTCCCGCGCGCGGGGCACAACGACATTGCCGGTCAGCCTTCCGCGTGGTGGCAGGAAGTGTTTTCATTCTGGAACCAGCCCGCGCCGCTTTCGGGCAAATAAAAAGGGACGGCTTTTGGCCGTCCCTCGTGTGTGCTAAATCAATCAGTCTTTCTTCGGGGCGTTGTCGCCGCCGGGGCCGCCAGGAGCGCCAGCCCCGCCAGGGCCGCCGAGACCGCCGGACGGACGGTTGCGCTGCATGTTTTTCTGCCATTTCGCCAATTGGTCGGGCGTCAGGATTTCCTTCATCTTCGCCTGGGAGGCGTCGCGGATTTCCTTGGCTTTGGCGCGCTTGTCTTCCTGCGAAAGCGCGGTGTCTTCGCGGAGGGCGCGCATTTGTTTTTGCGTGTCTTCCTGCACCGCTTTCACTTTGGCTTTCTGGTCGTCGGTCAGGCCGAGATCCTTGGCCATCTGGTCAAGGTTGGGCCGAGCGCGTTGGCCGATGCCGCCGGGACCGCCGGGTCCGCCCTGGGCGCCGGGAGGTTTGTCTTTGGGAGCATCCTGGGCTTGCAACGCCGCGTTGCCCGCCAGCAGGCTGCCGGCGACGAGCGTCGCCAGTGCGAATGTTTTGGTCAGTTTCATAGTTGTTTGTTGTTGGGTGTGAACCGCCGGTTTTGTTGTGGTGGCGGATCAAATAGTCAGACGGGCGGCGCGTTTGAAGGTTACAATGTCCGCAACACCTTCGCCGCGGTCGCAATCGTCTTGTCGATGTCCGCCGCCGTGTGCGCGGTGGACAAAAATCCCGATTCGAACTGCGACGGCGCGAGGTAAACGCCCGCGGCCAGCATCCCGTGGAAAAATTTCTTGAACCGCTCGCGGTCGCTGTGCATCGCGTCGGCCACATTGTGCACCGGCGCACTCGTGAAATAGCCGCAGAACATCGATCCGCACTGGTTGAACTGCACCGGCACGTTCGCCGCCTTCGCCGCGTCTTTCATGCCGGCGGCGAGGTGTTGGCCCGTCTCTTCCAGCTTGGCATACGCGTTGTCGGCCGACAATTCATCGAGGTTCGCCAAGCCCGCCGCCATCGCCAGGGGATTCCCGCTCAACGTCCCCGCCTGATACACCGGTCCCAGCGGCGCGAGGCAATCCATGATCTCCGCCCGCCCGCCGAATGCCCCCACCGGCAGCCCGCCGCCGATGACCTTGCCGAACGTGCTCAAATCCGGGCGGATGCCAAACCGCTCCTGCGCCCCGCCGCGCGCGAGGCGGAAGCCCGTCATCACCTCGTCGAAAATCAGCAGCGCGCCGTGCGCCGCCGTGATCTCGCGCAGGAATTCCAAATACCCCGGCTGCGGCAGATACAAGCCCGCGTTGCCCGGCACCGGTTCCACGATGATGCCGGCAATCTGGCCCTGGTTCGCCGCGAAAATCGCCTTGATCGCCTCCACATCGTTGTAAGGCGCGACAATGGTGTGCGATGTGAAGGCCGCCGGAATCCCCGCGCTGTCCGGATGACCGAACGTCAGTGCGCCGCTGCCCGCGCGCACGAGCAGCGAATCCACATGGCCGTGGTAGCAGCCGTCGAACTTGATGATCTTGTCCCGCTGCGTGAAGCCGCGCGCCAGGCGGATGGCGCTCATGCACGCCTCCGTGCCGCTGCTCGTCATGCGGACTTTCTGGACGCTCGGCACCCATTCGCAAATGCGCTTGGCCATGGTGACCTCGAGCGGATTCGGGATGCCGAAGCTCGTGCCGAGTTCGGCGGCGGCCTTGACCGCGCCAATGATTTTCGGATGCGCGTGGCCGAGGATGGCGGGCCCCCACGTCAGCACATAATCAATCAATTCATTGCCATCCACGTCCCAGACCTTGGACCCGCTGGCGCGGTTGACGAAAAACGGATTGCCGCCTACCGCGCGGAAGGCGCGCACCGGCGAATTGACGCCGCCGGGGATGTATTTTAACGCCTCGGCAAAAAGCTGGTCAGATTTGACGCGATTCATGCGGATAAATTAACCACGAAGGAACCCAGATACAAAGCAGAATGAAAATCAACCTTCAGAGGTGGCAATAATTACTCTTTCATAACTTGAAAGGTAAATTCCTTAATCAATTGCCCATTAAGAAATATTGAAATTTTGTGATTCCCTAGCGGGTCGCTTTGAATGATCCGATATGTCTGAACAAACCCCGTTTCCTCGCAGCCATCTTTCATCGCCAAATCAAATTCTTGAATGCGGCGGTTTCCGCTCGGAGAATATTTATCGCTGATGACTGTCATGCCATCAGGAACCGATGCATTTCCACCCCATGTAGCACCGTCGGGCAGATCAAATATCTCTTTAATCCGAACCTTGTCCTCCCGCGAATAAATGCTTAATTCCCATGCATACATTAATCCAACTCGATGGGGAATTCGATTTGTGGGTGTCAAATTGTCTGCATTGTCATATAGGCCGAATGATACTAGGCAGCATTTTGTGCTCGGCTCTTCGTAAACGTTTTTTTGTTTACCATTATGACAGGCCGTCATTTTCCATATATTTGTTCGCGCCTTGTCGCGTTCCCAATTGAGTTCTGAATCACTACCAAGTTCGATAGAAACCCAATCGTGTGTATAAACAATACTATCAGGCTTCAAGTTGGTTATAATTGAAGGGAGGTAAGCGGCGGCTAAATTGGTGGCGTCACAAACCCACAATGCATTTGAATCTAATTTCTCTTTTTTCAAGAAAAAATCACAGGCTTTTGCCAAGTCTGCATAATAAGAGATGTTTTGATGTTCGACGCGACGGATGGTGTAGTTCTGATTTACTTGCGCCAACCAATTAGCACAACCACAGAACAATAGGCAAAGCATCAATATAGCGGCCAGCCAAACGGTTCTTTGTCCATTCCGGTTCATGGCGGCAACAGTATGCGGGCCGGGAAATCCTGTCCATTGCCTTTTCGCCGCCCAAAGCGCCAGAGGACTGGCGCACTCCAAGACGCTCCGCGTTCGCCAAGCGTTTCGTTCCGCGCGCCAGCGTCGTGGAGTGCGGCGGCCCTCCGCCGCTGTTCCCCGATCGAGGCCAATTTGCCGGGCGGCGGCTTTCATACGCCCCCGTTCGGCATTCATTTGCCGCCGGACGGCATTTATACGCCGGTCAGGGGCGTTTATGTCCCGGTCGTGGCTTCCATATCCCGCTCGACGGGGTCTATATCCCGTCGAACGGGGTTTAATTGCCGGTCGGGGGCATTCATATCCCGTCGGACGGCATATCAATGCCGGTTAGCGGCAATTGGAAGGGGTTTAACGGAGAAAGTGTCCAAATCTGGGGCGGTTGGCGCCCCTTGGCGGTGGTTTTCAATCCAGCTTTGCTAATGTGGCGGCCACAGTTTCGTCTGGGGTTAATTCCACCCACACGCAATGCCCGTGACGGCGGAACCAGGTGAGCTGCCGCTTGGCGAATTGACGGGTGCGGATTTTCACCAGCTCGATGGTTGCGGCCAAGTCGCGTTCCCCGCGCAGATGTTCGACCACCTGCCGGTAGCCGATGGCTTGCAGGGCAAACTTGTTATCCGCGAGGCCGCGTTGCCAGAGCGAGCGGGTCTCGTCCACGAGTCCCCGGCGGAACATGTCATCCACGCGGACATTGATGCGCCGGTGCAAATCCGCCGCCGAGCGGGTGAAACAGTAGATGAGCGAGGATGGAGGACGGCCGGTTTGGCCATCCTCCATCTTCAATCCTCCATCCTCGCTTGTGGAAGCGTTCTTCCACAGGGCGCGTTGTTCGGAAAATGTTTTTCCAGTGAGCCGGATGACTTCCACGGCGCGAATGACGCGGCGGGGATTTTGTTTATCAATCTTTTCGTAGGCCGCCGGATCGCGGGCTCGCAATTCGGCGAGCAACGCGTCCAAAGGCGCGGCTTCCAATTCGGCGCGGAGTGTGGCGTCGGTGGCCGGCGCCTCGCCGAGCCCTTCCAGAAAGGCTTGGAAATAAAGCCCGGTGCCGCCGCAGAAAACCGGGGTGCGCCCGCGCGCCGCGATGTCCGTCACCGCGGCGTGCGCGTGGCGGATGAATTGCGCGGCGTCGAAGGCTTGGTGTAATTCGCAGACATCGAGCAGATGATGGGGAATCCGTTGGCGTTCGGCCGCCGTGGGTTTGGCCGTGCCGATGTCCAAACCGCGATACACCTGCATGGAATCAACGGTGATGATCTCCCCGCCGACGTGTTCTGCGAGGGCGAGGGCGAGCGCGGATTTGCCGACCGCCGTCGGGCCGGCGAGGAAGATGGGACGAGGCTGGATGTCGGGAGCGGTGGCCATTTTCAATCCTCCATCTTCCCTCATCGCTTGACCGGCCGCGAGCGCCAGACCCACAGGAGGATTCCCGCCAGGAGAATGGGCGCGCTGACCAGTTGCGCGGGCGTGAACAGGCCGCCGTGGATGTGGTCCACCGGATAATCGCCCCGGAAAATCTCCACGGTGGTGCGGCACAGCGCGTAGCCGATGAAGTAGAGCGCGAGAATCTGGCCGTCTGGCCGACTGGAGGATGGAGGATGGAGGATGGGGGATGGAATACTGGCCCGGCTGCCTTTTACCATCTTCAATCCTCCATCTTCAATCCTCGTTTTCCATCGGCGGCGGAACAGCCACGCGAGCGCGAGATACAAAATCAGGTTCAAGAGCGCATCGTAGAGTTCCGTGGGATGCACCCCGGCGCCGTGGGTTTCGTGGTCGGCGGGAAAGTGAATTGCCCACGGCAGATCGCAGGCGCGCCCATAGCAGCAGCCGTTCAGCAGACAGCCGAGGCGCCCGAACACACTGCCGAGGGCGATGCTGGGCGCAAGGATGTCCGCGATTTTCCAGATGGGCAGTCTTTTCCACGCGAGATAGGCGACGCCCGCGACCACCGCGCCGATCAGCCCGCCGTAATAGACGAGTCCGCCATGCTGAATCATGAAGACTTCGGAGAACGGCTGGTCGGCAAATTCCTGTTTCCAATACGTCGTCACATAAACGATGCGGGCGCCGACGATGCTGCCGCCCATCAGCCACATGGTCACGTCGGCGATGATTTCGCCGGGGACATTGACCAGTCGCGCGCGGCGCGTGGCCGTCCAGAGTCCGGCGAGGAACGCCAGCGCCATCATCACGCCATACCAGCGGATGGGCAGGGAACCGAGATGAAAGGCAATCGGATGCACGGCGGGAAGTTAGAGCGTCGCAACGGAAATTGAAATTTGAAACTGCGGGTCAGTTCAAATTGGTCGCCACGTTCGGCGCGGGCAGCGGGGGTTCCTCGGCGGAAATCGCATTGCTCGGATCGAGTCCCGGCGGCAGCGGTGGCCAGAGCGGAACATTCTCCACGAGGTCGCGCCAGGTCTGGCGTTCCTTCGGTGACATCTTGGACCAGCTCGCCGCGTTCTTGAGGAACTCCGCGCGCTCGGCTTCGCTCATGCTGGCAAACTTGGCGTAGTTGCGGAGGCAGGTGGACCGCTGCTGGGCTGGGAGCTTGTCAAACGACTGCAAGGTTTCCTGCATCTGGGCGCGTTCGGCGGCCGACAGCGTGTTGAGCGTCTGTTCTTTTTCTTCGGGCGTGAGTTCGAAGAACTGGCTGAACTGGTTGGCAATCTGATGCTGCTGGCCCGTGGCGGCTGTGGGGTTGTTGGTCTCGACGAGTGCGAAATAGTGCAGCGCCTTCTCGTTATTCAGAATTTCATCTTGTAATTGCGGCGGCAAAATCGTCCATCCCTCCAATCGCGCCTTGACCAGCGGGCGCAGATTATCGGGCACGGCGGACAGTTGGGCCTCGCGTTTCGCCGGCGGCAGGCGCAGCAAGGGCACCAGCCACCAGCGCAATTCCGTAGCGCGCAGGCGGAGTTCGCGCTCGTCCGGATCGAGCGTCTGATATTCCTCCACTTTTGCCAGAATGCGGGCGCGGGCTTCGGGGGACCGGTTGGTCAGGGATTTGAGTTGCGCATCGGGCGACATGGCCAGCAACTGCCGGAAAAAATCCACCGGCGATTGCGCCGACTTGGTTGACCGTGAAATCTTGGTAGAACCGGCGGGAGAGTTTTTTGGAGCCGCTGGCGCTTGGGCGTAGGCGGTCCACGCCACAATGGCGGCGGTCAGGCAGAGAATTGACTGGTGCAACCGGCTCATTGCAACGCGGCCAGCAGTTCGCCATCGGCGTGGGCCGACCGGCTCATGCGCTGGATGGCGTCGAGATTTTCCAGCACCTCCACGCTGGGCAGCGGGTGGGCTACGGCCACCATGGCGACGGTTTTCACCAGGGCGGTGCGTTGCGACTTCGCTTCGTGGCGTTGCAGGCTCACCCCGACCACCATCAAAACCGCGGACGCCACCGCGACGCGCGGCCACAGCCGGTGCCAGTTCAACGTCCAGCCGCGTGAACGGGCGGCTTGCGCCTCTTCCCGTTCGATGGCGGACAGCACGCGGGCGGTGAAATTGGACGGCACCGCCGCATCTGAAATCCTGGCGAGAGCCGCCGTCAGGCGCGCTTCGGCTTTCAGCTCCGGCCGGGCGGACAAACGGGCGCGGTCGGCTTCGGAAAGCGGCTGTCGCCAAAGGCGTTCGCTTGAATCTGAAGGTTTGTTTTCCATCGCATCCAGTTAAAAACCAGCCATCGGCCAAAGTTGCAAAAATATTTCAGTCGGTTGGCTGCTAAAACCATCGCGATCCCGCTGCGCTGTTTCAGGTGTCCAGACAGCGCCGGATGGCTTCCAGGATTTGCCTTGGCGGACAGGGTTTTTCGAGCACTTGCCACTGGTTGCGGACGCGATCCGGTTGCCCGATAAGCTGCTCGCTGTAGCCGGAGGTGAGGAGGATTTTGAGGTTGGGGCGTTCAGCCTTCAAGGTTTCCGCCAGCGCGATGCCGTTGATGCCTTTGGGCAGGACGATGTCGGTGAGGAGCAGGTTGATTTCGCTGGCATGATGTTTCCACAGTTCCAGCGCGACGACCCCGGAACCGGCTTCCAACACTTGATACCCCTGATTGCGCAGAATGTGGCTGATTAGGCCGAGCAAGGCGGGTTCATCTTCGACTAATAAGATGGTTTCGTGTCCGCGGGGAATGTCGCCAAAACTAGCTGTTGATGGTTTATCAGCGGGGAGAACTTCCTGCAGCGGCAGAAAAACCCGGAAGGTGGTGCCGGTGCCCGGCCGGCTATCCACTTCGATCCAGCCTTGGTGCTGTTCGACAATGCCGTGAACCATGGCGAGCCCGAGGCCGGTGCCTTTGCCGACGCCCTTGGTGGTGAAAAATGGGTCGAAGATGCGGCCAAGATTTTCCGGGGCGATGCCGGTGCCGCTGTCGGCGACCGTCAATTTGGCAAAGTGGCCGGGGTGCGCGGCGGGATTCTTGTTTCGATAGGCGGCATCAATGTGAACGCGTTCCGCGCGGATGGTCAGGCGACCGCCTTGCGGCATGGCGTCGCGAGCGTTGACGGTCAGGTTGAGGAGAATCTGGTCAATCATGCCCGGATCGGCGAGCAGGCCGATGGGGTCGCCGCTGTAATGACATTCGAGATCAATATCCTCACGGATGAGCCGGCGGAGCATTTTTACGAGCTTGCTGATGACTTCATTGAGGTCGAGCGGTTGCAATTGGATGTTGGTTTTCCGGCTGAAGGTGAGCAGTTGCCGGGTGAGCACGGCGGCGCGCATGGCGGTCTCGGAGATTTGCCTGAGTGACTCGATTGCTCTGGGGGAGTTGCCGGTTCCCATTAATATCAAGTCGGTGTGTCCTTGAATGACGGCGAGCAGATTGTTGAAATCATGGGCGATGCCCCCGGCGAGCGTGCCGATGGCTTCCATTTTTTGGGATTGCCGGAGCTGGTCTTCGAGTTTTTTCCGGTAGGTGATATCGCGGAGAATTAATTGGATGGCTGTGACGCCTTGGTCAATGAAGGTGGCGGCGGAAATCTCCACCTCCACCGAACTGCCATCCAGACGCGTGACTTGCGCTTCGATCAATCCGTCATTTTTCTGCTCGTTCAGCAGCGCGCGGAGATGATTTTGGACCGTCGGGCGGCAATCCGGTTGAAACCGTTCAATCGGGTCGTGTCCGATCAACTGCTCTGCCCGTTCGGCGCCAAACAACCGCATGCCGGCGGGGTTGATATAGGTGACGCGATCGGCCCGGTTGATGAAGATGGCGTCCGGTGAAACCTCCAGCAGGGCGCGGTAACGCTGCTCGCTTTCCTGCAGGGCGGACTGGATGCGGTCGCGCTCGGTGACATCCAGGGATAAGCCGATGATGCCGGTAGGCTGGCCGGTTTCATCAAGCATCCGCACCTTGATGATTTCGAGCTGGTGCCATTGCCCGTCCACAAACTTGAGCTGCTCGCGCGAGACGTGCGGCTGGCTTTGGGCGAGGGCGGCGCGGTCGGACGCTAGACAATTTTCAGCCGTCGTCTCGTCAAAAAGCCGGGCGTAATCCGGCACGGCGAGAAATTGTTTTTCTGGGATACCCAAGGCGTCACAAAAAGCCCGGTTCACGAACAGCGGCCGTCCCGTCGCGCTGGTGAACCATATGCCCAGCGGGGCATTATCTAAAACCGCCCGTAGGATGCGCTGATGCTCGCGCTGCGCCAGTTCCGCCTGCTCGTTGAGTTGTTCCGCCACCAGTGCCCGGCGGCGGACGCGCCGGACGGCCAGACTGATGAGTACGGAAATGACCGTCAGACCGGCGAAGGACCAGCCCGCCACCCGCTGCACGGCTCTCAGCCGGTTTAAATAATCTGCCAGAGAAAGGTCCACGCCGACGATGCCGACTTGTTTTCCCGCAGAATTGAAAATCGGCGCATAGCCGCTCATGAAGGTGCCGAACTCGTCCACATAAGGCTTTTCGGTGGAAACGATGTCGCCATGGTTCAGCGCCCGCAACATCACCGGGTCCGGGGCTTTGTAAACATCCATGATGAGCGACGGAATATACGCCCGCGTGGTGTTCAGCTCATTTGAACTGGTGGACGTGTCCAGCACGAACCGCACCTCGTTGCTGACGCTCACACAGGTGTAAACATAGGCCACCGACGGGACCGCGCGGTGAAAACGGATGAGCGGTGCCAGCACTTTCCGGTGGATCTCGCCGTTTAATTGTGCGGGCGAAACCAATTGCGCATGCAGGTCGCCATCCACCAGCGGCGCGGCGATTTTGGCGAACTGCTCCAGATCGCTGCGCACATCACGAATTAGTGCGTGATGCGTCCAGTGGTATAGCCCGAAAATGCTAAATCCGGCGGTCAACCATACCAGCAATCCCACCAGGACGCCTTCGCGGACCGGGTGAATCGTGGTGTTTTTTTTGGCGGCCGGCATTGGCGGAAACTAATCGGCGCGGTTCGCCATTACAAGCCTGTCCTTGCAGCCGCAGGGAGTTTGTCGCGCGGTTGCCAATTTTTGAAAAGCCGCTGTCAATCCGCCCCGGGTTATGCTATTCATCATGGCCAATTTGATGAACTTGAACGCCGAAAAAATCGCCACTTCCCGGGAACGCTTTAACCGCGCCGCCCGCTGTCTGCCGGTGGACCGTCCGCCGGTGTGGCTGATGCGCCAGGCTGGACGCGCTTTGCCCGAATACCGCAAGCTCAAGGAGACCTACACGTTCGTCCAGCTTTGCCAGAATCCCGAACTCGCGGTCGAGGTGACGCTCCAGCCGGTGCGCCGGTTCGGTTTCGACGCCGCGATTTTGTTCAGCGACATCCTCGTGATTCCCGAGGCGATGGGGCAAACCTATCATTTCAAGGAAACCGGTGGCGTGCAGATGGATTTTGCCGTGACCAGCAAGGCCGACATCGAAAAACTTTCCGTGGAGCGTGTGGTGGAGCGGTTGAGCTACGTTGATAAGGCCCTGCGAATGCTGCGTAAAGAACTGGGCGACCAGACCGCGCTGCTTGGGTTCACCGGTTCGCCCTGGACCCTGGCGACCTTTATGATGGAAGGCGCGAGCGTGCCGAAATATAGCCGCGCGTTGCAACTGTTCCGCGAGGACAAAAAAACCTTTTTCGGCCTGCTGGAAATACTTACTGCCGCCGTCACCGCCTATCTCAAGATGCAGATTGCCACGGGTATTGACGCGCTGCAGATTTTTGACAGCCACGGCGGACATCTCGCGCCGACGGAATTTCAGGAGGCCAGCGGCCGTTGGACGAATGAAATCATCGCCCATCTCGGCGGCAAGGTGCCGGTAATAAATTTCTCGCTCGGCACGCATGGCAATTGGCCGGATTTGATCAACAGCGGTGCGAATATTCTCGGCATTGACTGGCAAACCGATTTGGCGGAAGCGCGTAAGATCATTCCGGCGCAACTTGCCCTGCAGGGGAATCTTTCGCCGGCGCATATCGCCGAATCCACGCCGGAAGTCGTCGCGGCGGAGACGAAGAAAGTCCTTGAAACCATGCGCGGCCGGCCCGGACACATTTTCAACCTCGGCCACGGATTGACGCCGGGGGCAAAACTGGAAAACATCGCCGCCCTGGTGGAGACTGTGAAGGCTTTCAAATGAAAACGCTGACCGTAGATCTGGATTTGGTGCGCAAATACAACGTGGCCGGCCCGCGTTACACCAGCTATCCGCCCGCCACCAAGTTTACCGATGCCGTCACGTGGGAGCAGCTTTCCGCGAAGATCGAGGACAATAATCGCACGGCGCGCGATCTCTCGATTTATTTTCATATTCCATTCTGCGAAACGCTCTGCTGGTTTTGCGGGTGCACCACGGTCATCACGCTCAATCACTCGCAAGGCATGGCCTACGTCGAGGCGCTGGGCCGTGAGGTGGCGCGGTTGGCGCCGATGCTCAACCGGGACCGCAAAGCCGTTCAACTGCATTTCGGCGGCGGCTCGCCGACGTTTCTGCGCCCCGATGAAATCCGGCGCCTGGGCGAAATCATCCACCAGCACTTCACCTTTTCGTCCGATATCGAGGCCAGCGTCGAGGTGGACCCGCGCCGCCTGACGCGCGAGCACATGGTTGCCTTGCGCGAAATTGGCTTCAATCGCGCCTCAATGGGCGTGCAGGATTTTAACCCGGTCGTGCAGCAAGCCATTCACCGCATCCAGCCGCGCGAAATGACGCAGCAGGCGATGGATTGGATGCGCGAACTCGGCTACAAATCCATCAACCTCGATCTCATCTACGGTTTGCCGCATCAGACGCCCGCGACGTTCAACGAAACGCTCGACGCCGTTTTGGAAATGAAGCCGGACCGTCTGGCCGTGTTCAGTTACGCGCATGTGCCCTGGATCAAGCCCGCGCAGAAAATTCTCGAGGACAAAATCCTGCCGACGCCCGAAAGCAAACTGGAGGTTCTCAAGCTTGTCATCGAACGGCTTACCGCGGACGACCAATACGTCTATATTGGCATGGACCATTTCGCGAAGCCGAACGACGAACTGACCATCGCGCAGCGTAATAAGCACCTTCAGCGCAATTTCCAGGGCTACAGCACACGCGCCGGCTCGGACATTTACGCATTCGGCATGAGCGCCGTGTCACAAACGCCTGATGTCTATTGGCAGAATGAAAAGGAACTGCCGAAATGGCAGACCGCCGTGGACGCCGGCAACGTGCCGCTGCACAAGGCTTACATCGTGAGCGACGAGGACAAGATCCGCCGCGAAACCATCATGCGCACGATGTGCGACCTCTCGCTCGACTTCGCCGCCATGAGCGCGAAGCTCGGCATCAACTTCGAGCAGCATTTCGCGAAGGAACTCACCGCCCTCGCGCCGTTTGCCGCCGACGGCCTCGTGAAGCTCAAACCCGGCGGACTCGAAGTGACCGATGCTGGTCGCCTTTTCATCCGCAACATTGCGATGTGTTTTGATAACACGCTCGGCGTGGCGAATGAGCGGAGACATTCGAAGACGATTTGATCGGGCGAATGAAATCCGTCGCAATCATTGGCGCTGGCATCACGGGATTGACTGCGGCGTTTTATCTGAAACGCCAAGGCGTGCCCGTCACGGTTTATGAGGCCAGCGGGCGCGTCGGCGGCGTGATTCAATCTGTCCGCAAGGACGGCTTTCTGGCCGAGTTCGGGCCGAACACGATTCTCGAAACGTCGCCGAAAATCGCGCAGCTCGTCCGCGATGCCGGGCTAGAAGCGCGCAAGCTTGCCACCGACCCCAAAGCCGAGGCGCGCTACGTCGTGCGCTATGGTCGTCCGATTGAGATGCCCGGCAATCCGCTCGGGTTTTTCACCACGCCGCTGTTCACCGCCAAAGCCAAGCTGGCCGTGTTGCGCGAGCCGTTCATCAAACCGCGCCGTGACGGCATCGAGGAGAGTATCGGCCAGTTTGTCGTGCGCCGGTTCAATCAGGAATTTCTGGATAACGCGATTGATGCGCTGGTGGCGGGCATCTACGCCGGCGATCCGAACCAGCTTTCGCTGCCGCACGCGTTTCCCAAGCTTAAGGCGCTCGAAGACAATTACGGTTCGATGATCAAGGGCCAGATTTTCGGCGCGCGCGACCGGAAGAAGTCCGGCGAGGTGGCGAAAGATCGCGCGGCTAAATTTTCCTTCGACGAAGGTTTGCAGGTGTTGCCGGACACGCTGGCGGCGCAGCTCGGTGATTCGCTGAAGTTAAATACGCCGGTGATGAAGTTAACCCAAACCGCCAATGGCTGGCGCGTGACCACAACGCCAGGCGAAACGGAATTTGGCGCGGTGATTTACTGCGGCACGGCTTACAAGCTGGCGGAGTTGCAATTAGATGTTCGGGCTGCGCTGCCGCGCAGCCCTACCGTGACATTTTCCGAAATCAGTTATCCGCCGGTGGGGGCGGTGGTGCTGGGTTTTCGGCGCGAGGATGTGGTGCATCCGGCATGCGGTTTCGGGATGTTGATTCCTAAGATCGAAGGCTTCAAAATATTGGGCACAATTTTTTCTTCGGCGCTGTTTCCCAATCGCGCCCCGGCGGGCCACATCACGCTCACCAGTTACATTGGTGGTGCGCGGTATCCCGAGCTCGGTTTGTTGCCGTCGGAAAAACTCGTGGATGCGACAATGGCGGATTTACGTGTGCTTCTCGGTGTCAAAGCTCAGCCAGTGTTCCTGCATGCCAAGACGTGGCCGCAGGCGATTCCTCAATACAACGTTGGCTACGGCAAATATCGCGACTTGCTAAACGAGATTGAACGCATGTCGCCGAATCTTTTTTTCGCCGGTCATTATCGCGATGGTGTTTCGTTGGGAGACTCAATTGTTTCGGGAGTGAACATCGCCGAGCGCGTCGGAAAAACTTTTTAGCCACCGATGGGCACAGCTGAAACACAGATTTTCGGAAAAGAGTTTTTGAATCCGTGTGCATCTGTGTTTATCTGTGCCTGATTTTTTATGAGCAAAGCAATTTTACTGGTCAATTTGGGTTCGCCGGACTCGCCGTCCGTGCCTGATGTGCGGCGTTATCTGAACGAATTTCTGATGGACGGGCGCGTGATCGACGTGGCGTGGCCACTGCGCCGTTTGTTGGTCGGTTTGATTCTGATCAAGCGCCCGGCGGAATCCGCTCACGCTTACGAAAAAGTCTGGACCAAGGAAGGGTCGCCGCTCGTCGTCACGAGTCTGCATGTGCAGGCGCTATTGCAAAAACGCGTCAGCGTGCCGGTGGAACTGGCGATGCGTTATCAGAATCCGTCCATCGAATCCGCCGTGAAAAAACTGGCGGCCAAGGGTGTGACCGAAGTGCTGCTCATCCCGCTCTTCCCGCACTACGCGATGTCGAGCTACGAAACTGCCGTCGTGCGCGTGCAGGCAGTCGTCGCCCGGCTCGCGCCGTCGATGAAGGTGGTGGTGCAGCCGCCGTATTATGACCAGCCGGATTACATCGCGGCGCTGGTGGCGAGCGCGGCGGATTATTTCAAGAAGGATTACGATCATCTGCTGTTCAGCTTTCACGGCATCCCGGAGCGGCACATCAAGAAGTCCGACCTGACCGGTTGCCATTGTCTGGCCACGCCGAATTGCTGCGAGACGCCGAGCCCGGCGCACGCCCAATGTTATCGTGCCCAATGTTACCGGACGGCGACCTTGTTCATTGAGAAAGCCGGCGTGCCGGCGGGAAAATGGTCGGTGTCCTTCCAATCGCGGCTCGGCAAAGATCCGTGGCTGAAACCTTACACGGATTACGAACTGCCGCGCCTCGCGACGGAGGGAAAAAAGAAGATGCTCGTGATTTGCCCGGCGTTCGTCTCGGATTGTCTGGAGACGATCGAGGAAATCGGCATCCGTGGCTGCGAAGAATTCATGGCCGGCAATGGTCAGGAATTCACGCGTATTCCTTGCATGAATGAGCATCCCGCCTGGATTGCAGCCTTGGAGAATATGGCCGCAAAATTCCTCGCTTGACCCGGCGGGCTATTTGCGGCCGGTGCGTTCCTTCCAATAGACGAGGGGCATTTTAACGGTCCGCTCCAAGAAGCTGAAGAATTTTTCCTTTTGGCGTTCGGTTTTCTGGAGGCGTTCGCATTTGTGGCTGCATAGCGGGCAAAGGTAAAGCGGCTTGCCGCCGCCTTGCAGGCGCAGGATGTGGACGCAGGCGGCGCACATCTGTTCGTGGCAATGGGTGCAGCGAAACGTCACGAGGGCTTCGGAATGCCGGCGGCATAATAGCGAGCCGTCTGCCTGCATCAAGGGTGGCGCCGGTTTGTCGTGTTCAATTTTGGGGATGGCAATGTTCACGTCGGTGGATTCGACCGTCAGTTCCACATCGCCCAGCCGCACCTGCTGGCCGGGTTCCAGGCGGGCGGCCTTGACCATTTCGTTGTTCACGAAGGTGCCGTTGGTGGAATCGCAGTCGCGCACAAATACGCCGTCATGCGACAGGATGAATTCACAATGCGTGAAGGAAATCGAAGGGTGGGCTAGGGTGAAGTCCGCATCGGGATCGCGGCCGGTGCGGTTAGCCCCCAGCCGCAGTTCGAGCGAACGAAGTTTTATTCCATCGGTTTTGACCTGTAAGCGCGCCATGAAAATCGGTTTTGTTCCTGAAAATTGCGTGGGTTCTGTTGCTAAGTCGAGCCGAATCAACGCAGGGGGTTTTCGGCAAAGGCGAATTCTGTGACCGTCTTTCCGCCCACCAGATGTTCGTGGATGATGCGTTCCAGCACGGCCGGTGTGCAGCTGTGATACCACACGCCTTCCGGATAGACGACGGCGATGGGGCCGTGCGTGCAGACGCGCAGGCAGCCGGCCTTGGTGCGATACACCAGTGGATTGGGGCCGACGAGGTTCAGCTCCTTGAGCCGTTGCTTTAAGAAATCCCAGGCGGCGAGCGTTTGCTCGCGCGGACAGCATTTTGGTTCCGGCGCATCCACGCAGAGGAAGATGTGGCGGCGGAATTTTTCCAGTCCAAGCGTGGCGACGGCAGATTGAAGTTCGTCATTCATCTTATAAGAATTTGCCACAATGCTCTAGTGAACACAGCGGAAAAAATTTGGCAAGGGGTGCCTCTCTGGGGCCAAAGTCACCGGAAACAAGTGAGGCCGATGACGCCGCCGACGGCGATGAGCGCGCCGGCCAGGGCGCGAAACCCGATCTTTTCACCTTCAACAATGCGGGTCAACGGCAGTAACACAATCGGCGTCGTGGCAATGATGGCGGTGACGATGCCGGCTTGCGTTGTCTTGAGCGCCCATTGCATGCAGGTCACGCCGAGCGTCTGGCCGGCGACCGCATTGGCCAGCACCCATGGCCAGAGGCGCAGCCATTTTTCGCGGGAGACTTGCAAGGTTTTTTCCTCCATCCAGCCGCCATGCGTGTGCGCGGAACGCCATTTGAAAATCAGCAGCGCCAGCGTGGGGATTAGAATGCCGCCGAGCATGCGCTGATAGCCGGTGGTGCCGGCGTCCGTGTGCAGCCCGGCCGCGTGTATGGCCGTGTAGCCCTTGCGGATGATGACGGCGCCGAGCGCGCCGCCGAGCGCGGCAATGGCGCTGGCGATAAGGCCGATTTTCCAGTCGTGCGCGGAAATTTTCAGGTGGTCGTCCGGCGTGAGTGCGATGGCGACGCCGGCCAAAATCACGGCGATGCACAGGATTTCCGGCAGGGCTAATTGGGTGCCAAGCCAGAGCCGTTCGATGAGCGCGGCGAACGGGGCGGTGAGGCATTGTGTCAGCAAAACGGTGCGCCGGCTGCCGAGCCGGGGCAGGGCCTGAAAATAGGCGGAGTCGCCCAGCCCGATGCCAAACAGCCCGCTCAATATGAACCATTCCGGAGCGCCGGCAAAGCCCGCGCCGAAGGTGAACGCCCAAATCGTGAGCAATATAGTGGCGATGAGGATGCGCCAGAAATTGGCTTCAATGCCGCCGATTTGCCTTGCGGTGCGGTAACCGCAAACGGCGGAGGTGGCGAAGAGCAGGGTGGTCAGCAGCGCCGCGAACATCAGAGCTGCTCGTAGTGTTCGTCCGAGGCCAGATCGGCTCCGTTGGTTTCCACCTGAATCCCTTTTTCTTTGAGCAGTTTTTCAATATCGGGCGAGATCCAGCGGCCACCGCCTTTTTTACGTTTGGGTTTGATGCGGTATCGGCCCAGCGCGTCGCTTTCGAGCACCCCGCGTTCGACCATGGCCATCAAAATGGGTTTGGCCCAATCTGGATCTGAGTGATAACGCTTTTTGGAGCCGGCCCGCCGACTGATTTCCTTGGCACTCACAAATTCCGTGCCCCAGGTTTTGAGATAATGAAAAATTTCGCGCTCGTCCGAATCCATAACGTAATTCTGCCGTATAATGCCAACCGCGTCGAGTAATAAGCTGGGCCGCTTCGTTCCGCCATTGCCAAGCTGCTGGCTTCAATCTACGATTGGCACCCGTTTCATGGCGGAATACAAAGTCCAGTTTGAGGTCTTCGAAGGCCCGCTCGACCTCCTTCTTTATCTCATCAAGAAGGAGGAGGTGGATATCTATGAGGTGAACCTCACCAAGCTCGCCACCCAGTTCATTGAATACATTGATCTGATGCGCGCGTTCGACCTCGAGGTCGCCGGCGAATTTCTCGTGATGGCCTCCACGCTCATGTATGTCAAGAGCCGCGAGCTGTTGCCCGTGGACCAGCAGGTCGTGGTGGAAGCCGAGGACGAAGGCGAAGATCCGCGCTGGGAACTCATCCGCCAGCTCGTCGAATATAAAAAATTCAAGGACGCCGCCGCTAAATTGCAAACGCTGGAGGAGCGTCAGGAAAATGTCTATCCGCGCCTGCCGGGGAAAATTGAATTTGAAAGTGATGCCCCTGTGGCCAAGCCGGAAGTCGGCATCTTTGATTTGCTGAACGCCGTCAATTCCGTCCTTAAGCGTTTTCAGGACAAGACTGCCGGCGACCGCGAGATTTACGAGGATAAGTGGACCGTTAGCGAAAAAATCGAGTTCGTCCTGAAAACTATCACCGAACGCGGATCGGTGAGGTTCTCTCAATTGTTTGAAACTGCCGCCAATCGCGCCGAAGTCGTCTGCACCTTTCTTGCCCTGCTCGAATTGATTCGGCTGAAGCAACTCGCCTGCGTGCAGCCGGAGCCGTTTGCCGAAATTGAAATTGGCCGGGCGGTCGTTTCTGAAGTGCCGCCGGAAATGGCTGCATCCGCCCCGGCCACCGAAGCCGCCGTTAAATCCGCGCCACCGTCGCTTGAACCAACCATGACCGAAGTTGAAAATGAAGAGGTAGATGATGAGGATGACGATGATGAGGATGACGATGATGAGGATGACGATGATGAGGATGACGATGATGAGGATGACGATGATGAGGATGACGATGATGAGGATGACGATGATGAGGATGACGATGATGAGGA
>CAIXPZ010000037.1 GCA_903921455.1 uncultured Verrucomicrobia subdivision 3 bacterium
CCGATACCCGAAACCTGTCCGCTTTCGCGGACGCGGAGCGGGCAGCTCCTCGGTTTCCAATTTGGCCTTGCACCCGATGGGGTTTTCCGTGCCGTGTCGCTTGCGCTTCACGCGGTGCGCTTTTACCGCACCTTTTCACCCTTACCAACGGCTTGCGCCGCTGGCGGTCTAATTTTCTGTGGCACTGTCCGTCGACCAGTCTTCCAACTGGCCGCCTGCGTGTATCCCAGCCAAACAAGCCTGGGTTACGCAGCATCGCGCCCTGTGGAGTTCGGACTTTCCTCCCCGGACTTGCGCCCGGAGCGATTCTCCGCCCTGCCAAAACCGTTGTTAAAATACACCATAATAATCAAAAGGCACGAAGGTTTTGTCAGCCTCCGTGCCTTTGTGGTGAAAACGAAGT
The DNA here is from genome assembly GCA_903921455.1 of uncultured Verrucomicrobia subdivision 3 bacterium. The sequence continues at coordinate 404 of CAIXPZ010000037.1, forward strand.
TTAATCCGCCGCCGTCAATTCCATGCCGCTGGTGAAATATAAGATCCGGCCGCAATTCGGGCAGGTGACGATTTCGCCCTGCGCGCGACACGTGGTCACAATTTGCGTTGGCAGTTTCATGTGGCAGCCGCCGCAGGCGCTGTGTTCCACAGTCACGACCACGTTTTCACCTTTGCTCTTGAACAACCGTTCATAACGACTGCGCGTTGAATCGTCCACGGCTCCGACCAGTGCAGCGCGGCTGCTGGTCAGCTCGGCGAATTCCTTCTTCAAATTTTCCTCGCGCTGGTTCAGCAGTCCAATTTGGTCGTCCACGAGTTTCTTCGCGGCGGCGGCTTCGGCGGTGGCGGTCACCACATTTTTCTGCGCCACCTCGGCCTGTTCCATCAAAACAATTTCCGCGTCCTCGATCTTGAAAATAACTTCCTTCGCCATTTCGATCTCGTGCGTAAGCGCCTTGTATTCCTCGTTCTTGCGCGTCTGCAACTGCTGGTTAAGGTATTTCTCGATCTGGGATTTTTTACCCTCGATTTCAAGATCGCGCTGCTTGCGCTCGGATTCGATCTGCTTCACACGCAGCTTCGCGGCTTCGAGCGCGGTTTGGGTGCTGGCGGCCTTGGCCTTGAGCGATTCGCGTTCGGGACCGATGTGGGCGAGTTCCTGGGTAATCCGGGAGATTTTCCGGTCGCGATCCTGTAAAACAAGGAGCTTCTCGATGATTTCCTGCATTCGGCATGAAGGTTAACTGGCGAAACAAGCCAAGTCAATCCGCGCCCGCAGGTGTCGTGCGAAGGCCGCGAAGAAAAACAAAGGAAAAAAAGGCTTTTCTTTCGCCACCTTCGCAGCCCTCGCGCCACATTTCCGGGGGCAAATTCCTTTTGCAGTTTCGCCGTTGGCGGCTACCTTACGCCCATGCGTTTCATCGGCAATGTCATCGAAAAAATGCAGCGGCACCCCAAGCGCGTGGTGTTTCCCGAAGGCGCGGAACCGCGTATTTTGCAGGCGGCGCGGCAGTTTTATGCGTTGCGGCTCGGAGTGCCCATTTTGCTCGGCGATCAGGCCGAGGTGCGCGAGGCGGCGGCGGCGTTGAAAATTTCCCTGGACGGCATCCGCGTCATCAATCCCGCCACCAGCGAGGATCTGGAAAATTTTTCCAGCCGCCTCTACCGGCTCCGCCGGGAAAAGGGCCTGCGCCCCACCGAGGCCCGCGAGGCGATGATCCAGCCCAATTTTTACGGCGCCATGATGCTCGCGATGCATCAGGCGGACGGCTTGGTCTCCGGCGCGTCGCACATCACCGGCAGCGTGCTAAGACCCCTGTTCCAGATCGTCAAAGCGGCACCGGATATCGGAGCGGTCTCGAGTTGCACCGTCATGGAAGTTGAAGACACGCGCATCGGCGAAAATGGCACGCTCTTCATGGCCGACTGCGGCGTGATTCCCGAGCCAAACGTCGGCCAGCTCGCCGACATCGCCGTTTCGACCGCGCGGCTCGCGCGGCACATGCTGGGCGTGCGGGCACGCGTGGCAATGCTTTCGTTTTCCACCAAGGGCAGCAGCGGCGCGCATCCTTCCATCGGCAAAATGCAGGCCGCCACGGCGCAAGCGAGGCACAAGGCGGCGCAGTTGAATCTGGAAGCTGATTTTGACGGTGAATTGCAAGTGGATGCCGCGCTGATGCCGGAAGTCGCTTCGCGCAAGCTGCACGACAGCCAGGTAGCCGGCCGGGCGAACGTGCTGATTTTTCCCGACCTGAATTCCGGCAACATCGCCAGCAAGTTCGTCAGCGTCGTCAGCCGCGCCAACACCTACGGGCAGATTTTGCTCGGCCTGAACCGGCCGGCCTCGGACGTCTCACGCGGTTCCAGCGCACACGACATCCTCGGCGTCGCGGCGATCATCGGCGTGCAGGCGACGGACTATCAAAAACTCTATCCGAGCGCGGACGCCCATTTGCCGGGGGAGTAAAACGAATGCAGAAATATGAATGAAGAATGCAGAATGCTTCTTCCGATTTACGCCGCTTTGGTCTGAAATATTTTTCTAAATTATGTCGTTGCCCCTTTCACTTTTTTTAAAAACCCTGCCGACGTATCAACCGGGTCGCCCGATTGAAGAAGTGGCGCGCGAACTAGGCATCGCTGCCGACAGCATCATCAAGGTTGCGTCGAACGAGAATCCGTTCGGCCCTTCGCCGCTGGCCTTGGCCGCCCTGCAAAAGGCGATCGCCAGCGTCCATTTGTATCCCGACGGCAATGCGTTTTATCTCAAACACAAACTCGCCGCCAAATTTGGCGTGGAGCCCGCGAACCTGGTTCTCGGCAACGGCTCGAACGAAATCATCGAGTTCGTTTCCCACGCTTTGCTGGGGCCGGATACGAACATCGTCGTCTCCCAATACTGCTTTGCGATTTACCCCATCGCCGCGAAAATGTTCGGCGCGGAAGTCATCACCGTGCCGGCAAAAAATTATGGCCACGATTTACCAGCGATGCTCAAGGCCGTCACGACCAAGACGCGGATTGTGTTCGTGGCGAACCCGAACAATCCCACCGGCACGCTGGCGCACCGCGAGGAGTTGATTGATTTTGTCAACCGCGTTCCCGACGACGTGCTGCTGGTGCTCGACGAAGCTTACATTGAATTTCTCGATGATCCCGTGGACTTGATTCCCCTCATCCGTCTTGGCGCGCGCAAGAATCTCATCCTGATGCGGACGTTCTCAAAAATTTACGGACTGGCCGGCCTGCGCATCGGCTACGGCATCGCGGCTCCGGACTTGGCCGCCGCGCTGGAAAAAATCCGGCAGCCATTCAACGCCAACCTGCTCGCCCAAACCGCCGCGCTGGCCGCGTTGGATGACGACGAGCATGTCCGCAAGACGCGGCAGAATAATTTTAGCGGACTGGAATTTTTCATGAAGGCATTCCGGCAGTTGAATCTGGAATATGTCCCGTCGTTCGCCAACTTCATCCTCGTGCGCGCGGGCGAAGGTCAGAACGTTTTTGAAGCGATGCAGAAGCTCGGCGTCATCTCGCGGCCGATGGGCGGCTACCAATTACCGGAGTGGATTCGCATCTCCATCGGCACGCAAAAGGAAAACGAGCGGTGCCTCGGCGCGTTAAAAACGGCTTTGGGCCAGAAATAATTGTTTGAATCGCGCCGGAAAGCGATTACTTATTCTGCGCTGAAACAAAACTGAAAAGCCAAAGTGAAACCCACCGACCTGCGGGGCATCCTGCAATACATTCCGCCATTCCGCGCAAAGACATTCGTTCTCGCGATAGACGGCGCGATTGTCACCGACGAAAACTTCGCCACCCTCCTGCTGGACGTGGCGGTGTTGCGGTCGCTGAACATCCGCGTGGTGCTCGTCCACGGCGCTTCGGCGCAAATCAAATTACTGTCGGAGGAACAGAAAATTCCCGCGTCAAACCTTGATGGTGCCGGGATCACCGATGCGCCGACGTTGCAACTGGCGTTGAACGCGGCAAATCGGCTGACGCACGAAATTCTTGAAGGGCTTTCAACGAATGACCTGCGCGCGGTGTGTCCAAACGTCATCATCGCACATCCGCTCGGCATTATTCAGGGGGTGGACCACCTGTTCACCGGCAAGGTGGAAAAGGTGGATGTCGAGATGCTCCAGACGCTGCTCACGCAGGGCATGATTCCCATCATCCCGCCGCTCGGATTCGACGGCGACGGCCGGACTTACCGGGTTAATTCCGACAGCGTGGCGGTCGCGGTGGCGGAGGCGCTCAAGGCAACTAAATTAATTTTTATCACGGCCCAGGACGGCATTCTGGTTCAAGGCCGGCTCATCCGGCAGATGCTGGTGGCGGATTTGGAATCCGTCATCGCGATGCAGAAAAACGACATCGCGCCGGAACTGCTGTCGAAGGCGCTGCACGCGGTGACCGCGTGCAAGGCAGGCATTCCGCGCGTCCATGTCATCAACGGCAAGGTGGACGAAGGTTTGCTGGCCGAGGTGTTTTCCAACGAAGGCATCGGCACGCTGATTTACGCGAATGAATACCAGCAGATCCGCCGCGCGATGAAAAAAGATGTGCGGGCGATTCAACTGCTGACTAAAGCGGCGGTGGAGTCGGCCGAGCTGATGAAACGGACGCGGCCGATGATTGAGAAAAGTCTGGCAGATTTTTACATTTTTGAAATTGATAAAAACCCCGTGGCCTGCGTGGCCCTGCACGTTTTTCCCGAACAGAAAAAGGGCGAGCTGGCGTGCCTTTACGTCAACCCCTTGCACGAAAATCGCGGCATCGGGCGTAAGTTGATTCAGTTCATCGAGAACAAGGCGAAGGAAATGAACCTGGATGAACTGATCACCCTTTCGACGCAGGCGTTTACTTATTTTCAATCCAAGGGCGGCTTCAGCGAAGGCACGCCGGACGATCTGCCGCCCGCGCGCCGCGAAAAATACGACCAGAGCGGGCGCAACTCGAAGGTGCTGGTAAAAAAACTGGCCAAGCCGTGAGCCATGAGCTGGCGCGGCGTCATGCTGATGATGAGCGCGGCCGGCCTGTTGAATTTCGGCTGCGCCAGCCTGCATTTTATGAATGCTAACACCCATTTGCCCGAAACGTTTGAGACCACCTGCCAACGGCTGAGCATTATGCCGACTCAATATGTTTTGGTCGTGGATGTTTCCACGCAGACACTATCGTTGTTTGAGCACAAGCAGTGCTTAAAAAAATTCCCCTGTTCCACGTCGCGCTTCGGCGTCGGACAGATCGAGGGCTCAAACCGCACGCCGCTGGGCCTGCATCGCATTGGGGAAAAAATCGGGGCCGGCGAACCCGCCGGAACCGTTTTTAATTCACGCATTGTCGTCGGACACAAATCGCAGCCGGAGTTTGCCGATGAAAAAATCACCACCCGGATTATGTGGTTGGAAGGCTTGGAACCCGGGTTTAACCAAGGCGGCAATGTGGATTCGCACTCCCGCTATATCTATATCCATGGCACCGCCGATCAGGCGAGCATCGGTCACCCATCCTCGTGCGGCTGCGTGCATCTTGCCGATGTAGATTTGGTTCCTCTGTTTGACCTGCTACCCAGCGGCACGCTCGTGTGGATTTCAGCGAATTGACGGGTGCGAGGCCGTTGTTTTCCTGTTTTTATGTCCGAATTTTTAACGAGTTGAACTTTTTTAGGACACTCGCTCGGCAAAACAAGGGCGGGTTAAATAATTTGGCACTGGCACTTTTGCTGCTGACAGTTAGAAATGATATATATCGTTTTTCAAAGTCTAACAGATTTGCCTTCGTATTTGTCATGAAAAAAATACTTTACTTGGCGTTGGTGGTTCTTGGTAGCCGGCTTCTGGCGCAGGATCAGCAATTGATTATTGGGGCAACCACGAACGTCCCTGGGGCTACGCTCATCTTGAAAAACGCCGAAACTTATGTCACCACCAGTGGCTATTGTTTCCCCACTGTGTCTGGTTCGTATTTTGATTACAATATTTCCGGCGACCCAGATTCTTACACGTATCCTTATGCCGGCTACTACTACAATTGCATCCAAGCTTTTAACGCGCTACCAACCACCGAGTCCAATGCCGGTCCGGTAACCGGGGCGGCGGCGTTGGGCACGGTGATTCAATTGAAACTGTTGAGTGCCGAAGGCCCGGCGGGTGCCAGCTTTGCCTTTTGGGAAGTGAACAGCGATGGTTCTTTTGGGACCAACCTGACGTGGAGCGTTCCGGTTCCGTCCAGCGGCGATACCAACCTTATTCTGGTCACCCAAGCCCCCAACACACCCACCAATGATCCTTTCGGACAAATTTCACACCGGGTTTTTGGCTTCTCGAAACCCGGTCTTTACAAGTTAACCTGGCAGTTGGTTGACACCTCCACTAACGGACCAGGCGGGACGCCGCTGAACCTGCCTTCCGCGCCCTTCACCCTATATTATCAAGCAGACAGCACCATCGCCGGCATCGCCACCGGAGCTGATGGTGTTCATATAAAATTTGCGGCTCCTGCCGGTATTCTTCAGAGTTCTGGATTTTATAATATGCAATACTACATTGAGCAATCGCCTACATTGGGCGCCGATGCCAATTGGCTTCCAGCTTTGGATACACAAGGCCGCACCAATACCATCGTTGGGGATGATTATTTGCATACGAACACCGTGACGCCAACCGGCACTGCTCAATTTTACCGACTTAATGGGACACCACCCCCCTTTACTAACTGACCGTTTTCAAACAATCTTGACTGCCGGTGGTTTTTGCCGAAGCTGTTGATGTGTTGGCTCGCGGGACAAAATACCTGATAATTATCGCACTGGTCGCCATGACCGGGGCGCATTGGGCCGCACTGCAAACGGTCGCGTGGACAACGATGCTCGCCAACAATCTGCGCACGCAAACCGTTTCCGAGGCTATTTCTAATACGTTTAACGGTGAATATCCCTGCTGTTTGTGCAAGGCTATTGCCGCCGCGAAAAAGGCGGAAAAGAATTCCGATGTCGTCGCTCCAGTCCTAAAAATGGAGTTTCCGCCCGTCACCGGTGGAATTACTTTATATGCTCCCGGACAGTTTGAAGCTTTGTCGGCACCGGATTTTTTCGCCACAGCATTTTTCAGCAAGCCGCCGCTCCCGCCGCCCCGTTGTTTATTCGCCTGATTCAACACCGTTATTCCGGCCAACGTCGTGAGACGTCGGCGTAAGTTTACACCCGTTTAACCAGAGGATGCCGACTGGCGTTCTCGCAATTTTGAGTTTCAAAAAAATGCACCATAAAATCAATAGGCAGGTAATTAAAATCAGCGTCGGTCTGCTGCTGAGCATACTCACGCCCGCCGCTGCTTTTGCCTGCGCGTGTGGCTGCGGCGTTTATGACGTGGGCACCAGCTCCATGTTTCCCGAAGATTCAGGAGGCACGGCATTCCTGGGCTATACATTTCAGGACCAAAATAAAAACTGGAGCGGCAACTCATCCGCGGCAGGTAACCATAATGACGATAAGAAACTCGAAACGCAGACCTACACGGCGGGCCTGCAGTATCTGTTCAACCGCGACTGGGGCATGCAGTTGCAGATTCCCGTCGTGCATCGCACGTTTGATTCATCGGCTAATTCCGGCCCCATCACCTGGAACGGGCTGGGCGACATCCAGCTGCGCGGGGTTTACACGGGTTTCTCGGACGACCTTTCCACCGGCGTATCACTGGGCGCGAAACTTCCAACTGGTGGCTACAATCATACTGACGCAGCCGGCGACATTGACCGCGACTCGCAAATCGGCACCGGGAGCACCGATCTACTGCTGGGGGCTTTCCATCGCGGTGACATCGCCGGAAGTGCCAACTGGAATTGGTTCGCGCAAGCACAGCTTAATGTGCCGGTGTTGAAACAAGGCGATTACCGGCCAGGGCTCGAGACGGATGCCGCCGGCGGCATATATTACGAAGGCCTCTCGCTCGGCTGCGTAAAAGTTTCGCCCGTCGCCCAAATTATCGGCGTCTGGCGCGGACGCGACAACGGCGCGGCGGCAGCACCGGATGATTCCGGATATCAACGCGTGCTCATCGGGCCCGGCGTGGAATTCCGCCGGCATCCGGTGAAGCTTTTTGCCGCCGTGGAAATCCCCGTTTATGAAAATGTCACCGGCAACCAGCTCGTTTCCCCGGTATTGTTCAAAATCAATTTGAGCTATATGTTTTGAGTTTGACCGTGTCGCCCGCATCAGACAGCACCGCCGCCAGTCCGCGCCAGGATGAGAAACTTTTTCTCATCATCGTTCTTTCGCTGGCGGCGGCTGCCGGCATCGGCAGTTGGGTTGCCGCCTCTGCGCTCGCACACCGCGATCATATGCACGGCATCCCGCCCGACAAAGAGCGGCAGCTGGAACAATTTACCTTGATTGATTCGACCGGACGGACGGTCACGCGCGATGAATTGGCCGGAAAAATTCTCGCTGTCAGCTTCCTGTTCACCAGCTGTTCGCTCACCTGCCCCGAAGTCACGCGCCGCATGGCCGAAATCCAGCGGCTCACGACCAACCAGACCGACGTGCGGCTGCTCTCGCTCACCGTCGATCCGCGTTCGGACACACCGACGGCGCTAGCCAAATGGGGCGCCGATTACGGCGCAGATACGAACCGCTGGTATTTGCTCACCGGCCCCAAACCCTCGCTGCATCAGCTCATCGGCAGCAGTTTTCTCACTACGGAGACCAACAACCCTTTCAATTCCATGCCCGGCAATTTCGCCGGGGCCGAACGCATCGCCGTGGTAGACAAACACGGTCGCGTCCGTATTTTTTTTGACGGATTACGCCGCGAAACACCCGCCGCCGTCGCGGCAGAAATAGCGCGGTTGCGCCAGGAACCTTAACTTCATGAAACGATTTTTCCCATCGCTCGTCGCAATATTTGTCGTCGCCGGCTGCAAACCCGAATCGGCAGCGCCCAGCCCGTCCAAGCCGGACCGGCAGATCCACCCGGCGCGAGGCATTGTGCAGGCAATTCCTCCAGATCAACGCCGCGCGACCATCAAGCACGAGAAAATTCCCGGCTACATGGCCGCCATGACGATGGATCTATCAGTCAAGGACACCAACGAACTCAGCGGCATTTCCGCCGGCGACGAGATTACTTTCAATATGATCGTCACGGCGGATGACGACTGGATTGAAAACATCCGGCGCACCGGCCAGAGCGTCGCCGTCTCGCCCGCGCCCGTCTGGCGCGTGGTGGAATCAGAACTCAAGGTTGGAGACATGCTGCCCGATCACGAATTCACCGGTGAAACCGGGCGCATGATTCGCTTTTCAGATTTTCGCGGACGCGCCGTGGCGTTCACATTTTTCTTCACGAGCTGCCCGCTGCCCGAATTCTGCCCGCGCATGAACAGGAATTTCGCCGAAGCACGGAAAATCCTTGCTGCGGACGCAAACGGCCCGACGAACTGGGAATTTATCTCCATTTCGTTCGATTCCAGCTTTGACACTCCACAGATACTTTCCGGGTACGGAAGTTTTTATCGCGGCGAAAGCGCCGACCACTGGCTGTTCGCCGTCGCCTCCACCAACACGCTCGCCAGCCTTGGGCCGAAAGTGGACTTGAATTTCTGGCGCGAAAACGGCTCCATCACACACAATCTGCGCACCGTAGTGCTCGATGGCAGCGGCAAAATCTTCAAGCAATTCGATGGCAACGATTGGACGCCGGCGCAGTTGGCCGACGCCATCCGCGCGGCGGCAAAAAGCAATTCGCCCTGAGCGACTTCACTTTTGCATTTTCCACTTAACGAAAATTTTCTACCTTGCCCGCGTGCATCGCACCTCACTCAAATCCGCCACGCGCATCGTGGTCAAGCTCGGCACCGGCGTCCTCACCGACAGCCGAAAGCTGATCGATCCCGCGCAGCTGGAACAGATCGTCGCGCAGGTTGCCGCCCTGCGGAAGGCGGGCAAGGAAGTCGTGGTCGTCACCAGCGGGGCTGTGGGCGCCGGCATGGGCGCGCTTGGCTACAAAACCCGCCCCAGCGACCTCGCTGAAAAACAAGCCTGCGCCGCCGTCGGCCAGTCGCGGCTCATGGCGGTTTATGAGAAGCTCTTTGCCGCGCATGGCCTGGTAGTCGCCCAGGTGCTGCTCACGCACGAAGATTTGGAACACCACGAGCGCCACCTCAACGCCCGCAATACGCTCGTCACGCTGCTCGACCGGGGCGTCGTGCCCATCATCAATGAAAACGACGCCGTGTCATTCACGGAAATAAAATTCGGCGACAACGACAAACTCTCTGCACTCGTCGCCTCGCTCTTACCCGCAGATTTGCTGGTGATCCTAACAACGGTGGAAGGCGTCATCGAAAATTTCGGGAAGAAAAACGCCAAAATAATTTCAACCATTGAAAAAATTGACGCGTCGATTCAAGCCATGGCTGGCGGCACGACGAGCGCAACGGCTGTCGGCGGCATGAAGTCCAAAATCGATGCCGCAAAAATTGCCGTGCGCTCCGGCATCCCGCTCGTCATCGCATCCGGGAGCAAAAAGACGTCGCTCGCGAGAATACTCGCCGGTGAGAACGAAGGCACCTTGTTCATCGCAAAGCCGAACAAGTTGCAAGGCCGCAAGCGCTGGATCGCCTTTTTCCATCATCCGCAAGGCACCCTGTTCGTAGACGAGGGTGCGAAGAAAGCGTTGCGCGAGCTGGGCAAAAGCCTGCTCCCACCAGGCGTCGCGCGTTGCGAGGGTGAGTTTAATGCGGATGATGTCGTGCGCATCTGCGACCTGGACGGAACGGAGTTCGCTCGTGGCATCGCCAAGTTTGGGGCCGAGGAAATCCGCGCCAGAAAGCTTGCGCGCGTGGAACTGGTGCATCGCGATGATTTGGTCATCCTATAACCGCACTGGCAAAGGCTCGGGTGCAATGAAGCATGAACCGCGCATCTAAATACACAGCCCAACCACCATGAAAAAACATCCGGCAATTATTGATTTGCTCAAAGTCATGGCGAAACTGCGTTCACCCACGGGCTGCCCGTGGGATCGCGAGCAGTCGCACCTGACATTGCGCCGGCATGCGATTGAGGAAGTCTACGAATTGATTGACGCCATCGAGGCGCGCGACGATATCGAGATGGCCGAGGAACTGGGCGATATACTGTTGCAGGTGGTTTTTCACTGCCAGCTGGCACGGGAACGCGGGGCTTTTGATTTTGAAAAAGTCACGAGACATCTGGTGGACAAGTTGATCCGCCGCCATCCGCATGTTTTCGGCACGACCAAGGTAAAAAATGTGGACGAGGTGTGGGCGAATTGGGAAAAAATCAAGAAGGCCGAGAAGCATGGCACCAAACACGCGCGCCATTCCGCGCTGGATGGCGTGCCAAAACACCTGCCGGCTCTCCTGCGTGCCGAGAAACTGTTAAAAAAGGCGCGCAAAGCAAAACTGGTCGCGGACGGAAGAAAGACAAACCGCGCCCTTTCCAAAACAACGGTAGCGCAGGAGCTTTTTAAACTGGCCTCCCTGGCGCAGGCGAGTGGCTGGTGTGCGGAAGAATTGTTGGCCGGTGAAGTCAAAAAACAAGAGCGGCTGTTGCGCCGGCGGGAACAAGCCACTTTGTCGAAAATCAGGCATTGACAGTTTTAGGAAATCTGGTTTAATTCCCGACCCTTTGCGGGGAAAAATTTATGTATGCCGTTTTAGAAACAGGTAGCAAACAATATCGCGTCGCTGCGGGCGACAAGCTCGAAATCGAACGCCTGGAAGTCGAGGCGGGCAAACCGGTCACGTTTGATCGCGTGCTGCTCGTCAACAACGACGGCAAGCTTTCCGTTGGCGCGCCCACAGTCACCGGTGCCACCGTCGTGGCCGATGTCGTGGAACACAAGCGCGGCGAACACAAGCTGACTTTCAAGATGAAACGGCGCAAGGGCTATCACAAGACCATCGGCCACCGTCAGGAGCTTACGGTCGTTAAAATCACCGCAATCAACGCTTAATATTTTATGGCACATAAAAAAGGTCAAGGCAGCGTAAAAAACGGACGCGATAGCGTCAGTAAACGCCTTGGGGTAAAAGAATTTGGCGGCCAAGTCGTCACTGCTGGCAGCATCCTCGTGCGCCAGCGCGGCAGCAAGTTCATCGCAGGCAAAAACGTCGGCACCGGTCGGGACTGGACGCTGTTCGCGCTCACCGACGGCAAAGTGCTGTTCGACAAGGAAAGCCGACGCATCAACATTGTCGCGGCAATCCCGGCGAAGAATTAAGGCGAGCAATCGTATTCAGGCGAGGCCAAACGCCTCGCCTTTTTTATTGTCGTCGTAGGGCTGAATGGGGAATAGTTAAAGCGATTTGAAGACTCAATTTATGACGACGCACCAATTTCATGTTCATTGACGAAATAAAAATCTACGCGCAGGCCGGTCACGGCGGCAAGGGCTGTGTGGCGTTCCATCGCGAGGCCTACATCACCAAAGGCGGACCGAGCGGCGGCAACGGCGGGCGCGGGGGCAGCGTTATTCTTCAGGCCGACCATGACCTGAACAATCTCATCCAGCAGTATTACGTCCCACGCCTGATCGCGCAGGTGGGCGAAGCCGGCATGGGCAAGGGCATGGACGGCCACGCGGGCAAAGATCTCATTGTCAAAGTTCCGTGCGGCACCCTCGTCTGGCAGCTGTCGGACACCACGCCGCCGATTGAAAAGAAAATGCGGCGCGATGACGACGAGGAAGACGAAGAAGAAAGTGAAAACATGATGCTCGGCACGAGCACCGGCAAGCGCCCGCTTTTCCGCACTTCGCAGGGGAAGTCTGCGTTGGAAATTGATTTGAGCAAAGAGGCCGAGGAAGCGGAAGCAACGCCGGATGGCATTGAAAACAAGGGCACCCTCGTCGCCGACCTCACGACCCACGGGCAGCAGTTTGTCTTGTGCAAAGGCGGGCGCGGCGGATTGGGTAACCGCAATTTCGCCACCGCACGCCACCAGACGCCGCGATTCGCGCAGCCGGGTGAACCCGGCACCGAAGGCGAATTTCTGTTGGAACTACGCATCATGGCCGAAATCGGCCTGGTCGGTTATCCCAATGCCGGCAAGTCCACATTACTCACTGCGATTTCGCGCGCGCGACCGAAAATTGCGGCGTATCCGTTCACAACACTGACGCCGCAAATTGGCATTCTCGAATACGCCGACTGGAAGCGGCTCACAGTCTGCGATGTGCCGGGACTCATCGAAGGTGCTCACAACAACGTCGGCCTGGGTCATGAATTTCTCCGCCACATCGAACGCTGCAAGATTCTTGTGCTGCTCCTCGACATGGCCGGGACCGATGGACGCAAGCCGTGGGACGATTATAAACAGCTGCTCAAGGAACTGGAACTTTACGACCCGGCGCTGCTCGAAAAAGACCGGCTGGTGGTCGCCAATAAAATGGACGAGGCTGTCGCCGAGGAAAACCTGAAGCAGTTCAAAAAGAAGATTAAAAAAGTTTCACTGTTGCCCATTTCCGCCGCGTTTGATCAGGGCCTGGAGAAATTCAAGCAGACAATCCGCGAGGCCGTCGAAGCAGCGGAAGATTAATTCTGGTGGCACTGACCTGCCGGTCAGCTTTTTGATTTGGGCGGCGCAGGAGCGCCGCTCTGACTTTTTACGCCACCTCTAAAAAACGCATCACGGTGTCGCCGTGCTTCAGCATTTTAACTTCCGTCCACGGAGCTACTAGTTCCAGCGTGTCGCGCTTGGTATGGCCGATAACCAGCCTGCCGCCGGGTGAGAGCAGCTTGGGCAGGCTTTTGTCGTCGAGCAGTTGCTGGGCGAATGACATTGATCGGCGATTGACGTTTTTTTCGCCGTAAGGCGGGTCGGCAAGAATGAGATCAAACTGTTTGCCGCTATCAGCGAGCTGGTTCATCGCGGGGAAAACATCCTGCGTGCGCGTCTCCAGAATTTCACCGTAGCCCGCCGCTGACGCGTTGCTGCGAATGAATTCCGCGTGGCGATGTGACTTCTCAATGCACAGCACCGAAGCCGCGCCACGGCTCAAACATTCCAGACTCAGCGCGCCGCTGCCGGCGAACAACTCCAATACGCGCGCGTCCACCACGCGGGCGCCGAGCGAGTTGAAGACCGCTTGCTTGACAAGGTCTGGAGTAGGGCGGACATCTAGTCCCTTGGGAACTTTCAGAATCCGCCGCGCCGCGTTGCCGCCGGTGATACGCATGAAATTATTTAAAGATTTCAGCAAAGAACGACTTCATGTCTTGCCATGAACGCTTGTCGGCGCGCTCGTTATATTTCGCACCCGGCAGACTGCCGTCGGCCATCGGCTGCGTGAAACTATGCACCGCGCCGCCGTATTTGATAAGCCGCCAGTCCACATTGGCGGAGCGCATTTCATCCTCGAACGCCGCCAAATCCTTTGCCGGCACGAACGGGTCATCGCCGCCGTGGCAGGCGAGCACCTTGCATTTGATGTTTTTACCGTCGGCAGGGGCGGGCGAATCCAGGCCGCCGTGAAAACTGACAATGCCATTGAGTTCCGCCCCGCTGCGGGCAAGTTCAATCACCGCGGTCCCGCCGAAACAATAGCCAATAGCCGCCACCCGTTTGGGATCCACCAAATCGCATTTCTTCAATTCATCCAGTCCGACGTTCACGCGCAAGCGGAGTAGCGCGCGATCCGTCTTGTATTTCGTGGCTTCGGTGCCGGCATCCTTGAGGGACTCCGGACGAATGCCTTTGCCGTAAATATCGGCACAGAATGCGACGTAGCCGAGTTGCGCGAGCATCGCCGCGCGATTCTCCTCGTAATCAGTCAAACCCATCCATTGATGCACGATGAGGACGCCGGGCCGCTTGCCGGAAAATGAATCATCGTAGGCGAGATAACCTTCGAGCGTCGTGGCGCCCTGTTTGTATTCAATCGTCTTGGTCACGAGCTTGGCCTGCGCAGAAATCGCGCAAGCTGCGGCGAGAAGTGAAAACAATAATTCTTTCATGCCGCCACTTTAACTGTTCCGTGGCAAATTGCCAATGACTTGACACCGTTCGCGCGGCGCAGATGCTATTCGCGTGCAACCGCTCGAACCACCTGACTCGCACCACCTCGACGCCGCCATCGGCTGGCTTGGGTTGGGCTGTGCGGACGATGCGCGGGCGGAACTGGATGAGATTTCCACCATCCATCAACTACACCCCGACACTTTGGAAGTACGCTGGACGCTTTGCGCCCACGGAAAACACTGGTCAGATGCGCTGACGATTGCAGAACTGGAGATAAAAACTGCGCCGGAAGATGCCGGTGGCTGGCTGCACCGCGCGTATGCGTTACGTCGGGTTAGCAACGGTGGTTTGTCGCAAGCGTGGGACGCGCTGCTACCGGCCGCAGAAAATTTCCCAAAGGAGCCGGTTATTGCTTATAATCTAGCCTGCTACGCCTGCCAGATGCAGCAACTGGCCGTGGCGCGCACCTGGCTGCATCGTGCCATCGCCACCGGCAAAAAAGACGCGATCAAGAAAATGGCGCTGGCGGATGACGACTTAAAATCGCTGTGGCAAGAAATTAAGGATTTTTAGGATGAGAAAACCAATTTTATCCGTGGCCGCCCTGCGCATTGAGCGTGGTGGCACGATGATATTGCACGACGTGAACTGGCGGGTGCAGTCTGGTGAACATTGGGTGATTCTCGGCGCAAATGGTTCCGGCAAAACTTCACTATTGAGCACACTCAGCGGCTATCTGATGCCAACGAGCGGGGAAGTTTCCGTGCTTGGTGAAGTTTACGGCGAGTCGGACTGGCGCGAACTACGCAAAAAAATTGGCCTGGTCAGCTCTTCGGTACGGCAGATGATGGCCGACGACGAACCGGCCTTGGAAACCATCGCGAGCGGCAAATATGCGATGATTGATTTCTGGGGACGATTGAGTGGTTTTGACAAAGCCAGGGCGCTGCGGCTGCTCCGGCAGGTCGAGTGCGAATATCTCGCCGCCCGTCCGTGGCGGGTGTTGTCACAAGGTGAACGCCAGCGGGTTTTGATTGGCCGCGCATTGATGGCCAGGCCACGCCTGCTGATTCTCGACGAGCCGTGCGCGGGACTTGATCCCGCAGCGCGGGAGCATTTCCTACAATTCCTCCAAAGGCTTGGATTGCAGAAAAATGCGCCGACGCTGGTTTTAGTGACACATCATGTCGAGGAAATCGTGCCGGTCTTCTCGCACGTCCTGGTTTTAAAGCAAGGGACCGTGCTGGCGGCAGCGGGAAAGTCAGCGGCAATGACTGAAGTAAATATGTCGCGCGCTTTTGGGGTGGAGATGAAGTTGCAAAAGAAATGGGGGCGTTACGCCATGAAAATCAGAACCCAAAAACCGACACGCGGGCGTTTTCTCTAAAAGAGTTTATCGTAAGGTTTAGCCAGCAGGTCCAGCAGGTCCTTCACCTCGGGCGGCAGTCTGGTTCCGTCATAAACACGGACGTGCCATTGACCGCCGGTAAAAAATTGCACGACGATGCGCTGGCCCGCCGGCGGCAATTGCGAATGATCCTCCGGTAGTTGTTCAAACATCGGGTCGAGGAGTTGAAAATCCTCCGCCGAGAGCTGGCGCACGGCGCTGGTGCGGGCATCGGTGTTGGAGGTGGTATAGCTGCGAAAACAGCCATTGGTGGCGACCTCGGCGGCGGAAACCTTGATGTGGTAGGCAAGATGAAGTCGTTCCACCGGGGTCATTTTGGCAATGGCGGTTTCATCCGCCTCGTTCCGCACACAAGTGATAATTAATTTCAAACCAGCTCCGCCCAACGCTGGGCTGTTGGTAGGCGGCTCAGTCCATGGCTTGATCCATTTGGCATAAGCGTTTGTCGAATCCACGGCGAATAGAGGGTGTTCGGTGACAGTAATTATACCGATGATGATAGCCCAAACCAGCCTCACACCTGATGAACTGGTCGGGAATATTGCAAGGTTACCGTGCCGCTTCATGTTCTGGACATTGCTGCCGGAGGCGGTCGTTGTCGAGGAAAAGTTGAATTCAGCTACCGGCTGGACTAAGCGGTCACTGCGACTTTCTTTTGTTCCCAGCCGAAAAGTCTTTTGGCTTTAATGACTTCAAAGATTTGGGGCGGGATGAGTTGGCTGAGAGATTCGTCGCCGGAATGGATTTTGGCCAGCACTTCGCCGGAATAAATTTTTAGCGCGGCGGCGTTGTAGCCGGTGATGTCTTCGATGAATTTGTTCTCGACGAGGTGGGCGTAGAGGTGCCGTTGACTGGGTGCAACTTCAAGGTTTTCAATGGTGGTCAGCCGGCCGGTTTTCTTGTCCAGCGAGGGGTAGACGTAAAGCTTCGCGCCGTTCTTGAAAAGCTGGCCGAGCGATTCCATGAGGCCGCCGGGCAGGTCGGTATAAAACTTTTCATCAAAGACATCGCGCAGACGCACCAAGCCAAGCGGCAGGCCGATGGGTTTTTGCGTCTGCCGCGAGAGATAACCGACGAGCCGGTGGTAGCGGAGAAAATTGGAGATCAACACCGGCTTGCCCAGCGCGCCGAGCGTGTCCACTCGGTCGAGAAAATCACGATGGTCAATGGCGTCGCCCACTTGCAACTGGCGCAGGGTCATCTCAAACATGACCACGGGCGACTCGCCCTGGAGCGCCGGCTCCCGGATGAATTGATCCTGTGCGCGCTCTAGCATATCGAGCATGGGATTCGTGAGGGGACGGAAACTGCCGCGCTCGAGCAGAACGGGCTTCTTGTAAAGCAGCTCGCTAGGAATGACGGTCTCGCCGGTGGCGGTGAACATGGCCGCTTCAGTGAGCCATTGTTCCACCAATTGCAACGCCATAAGCCGGTTGTCCACGCCGGTGAAAGCGGGGCCGGAAAATTTGATCATGTCCACCTCGACACGCTGGCTGGTGAGACTGTCCAGCAACGAGCCGATGAGGCGCGCGGGCTCGATATGCTTATAAAATGCGGCGTGGATGAGGTTCACACCGATAATCCCGACGGCTTCCTGCTGGCGCGGCGTTTCCCAATCCTGCAACCGCACATGAATGATGATGGTCGAAGCCTCACTGCGCGGAACGGTCTGGAACTTGATCCCAAGCCAGCCGTTGCCGCCTTCTTCACCGGGTTTTGAAATATGCTTGGTGGTGACGGTGTTCGCAAAAGCAAAAAAAGTGCGGCGGTCGCCAATGGTTTTGTCGAGGCGTTGCAGCAACAGATCGAATTCCAGATCCAGCATGGACTGGAGCCGTTTGCGGCTAACATAACGATCGCTGGGGCCGTATATCGCGTCACTCACCGCCATGTCGTAGGCGGAAATGGTTTTGGCCACGGTGCCGGACGCCTTGCCGACGTGAAAAAACCAGCGCGCAACTTCCTGCCCGGCACCAATCTCAGCGAAGGTGCCATAGCGCTTGGCGTCGAGATTGATTTGCAGGGCTTTCTGGCCGGTATTCAGTTTGTCCACGTTCATATCCTTGCGCCGCGCAAAATACACAAAAACCGGAGAGTGTCCAACAAGATGCGTTTCAGCTTTTCGGGAGCTACTTCTTTGCTACACTAAATCTCATGTATCGCACGCAGGATTTGCATGTCAAAGAAATCGTTCCGCTGCTCTCGCCGCGCGCCTTGAAGGCGTTATCACCCACGCCGGAGGCGGTGAATGCCGTCGTGGCGCAGTCGCGCGACCGCGTCATTCGCATTCTGAATCAGGAAGACGCGCGGCTGCTCGTGGTTATCGGCCCCTGCTCCATCCATGACGAAAAGAGTGCGCTCGAATATGCGACGCGTTTAAGCAAGCTGCAAAAAGAATTTGCCGACAAAATGGAAATCGTGATGCGCGTCTATTTTGAGAAACCGCGCACGACCATTGGCTGGAAGGGACTCATCAACGACCCGCACCTCGATGGTTCCCAAGACATTGAGACGGGATTGCGGATTGCTCGAAAATTGTTGCTGGAAATCATCGGCCTGGGTTTGCCGACCGCGACGGAATTTCTCGACCCGATTGTGCCGCAATACATCGCGGACTTAATCACTTGGGCGGCCATCGGAGCGCGCACGACAGAATCGCAGACACATCGCGAGATGGCGAGCGGCCTCTCCATGCCAGTCGGCCTGAAAAACTCCACGGATGGCAGTTTACAAGTGGCGATTGACGCGATGGGCGCGACGCGGCATCCCCACAGTTTTCTGGGCATGAACGAGGACGGCGTGACCAGCATTGTCCGCACCAGCGGCAATCCGCATGCACACGTCGTCCTGCGCGGCGGACGAGCCATGACCAATTACGACGCGGCGAGCATCGCGGCGGCGGAAGCGAAATTGACTGCCGAAAAATTACCGCCGGTGTTGATGGTGGATTGCAGCCACGCGAACTCGGAAAAGAAGTTTGCCAAACAGGAGGAAGTCTGGCGCAGCGTCGTCGAACAACGCGTGGGCGGCACCAAGTCACTCATTGGCCTGATGGTGGAGAGCCATTTGAGCGAAGGCAACCAGCCGATTCCCAAAGCTTTGAACGAACTCCGCTACGGCGTGAGTATCACGGATTCCTGCATCGGTTGGGAAGCGACGGAGCGGATGCTGCGCTGGGGTTACGAAACGCTGGCCAAAAAAACGTAACGCTTACGGCCAGTTCCAAGCGAAGGGGAAGCGCAGACGGTAGAATTGCGCCGCCGAGTAGAAAAACGAATTTGTGCCTGACACGGTGTTGGTTCCCGGATTGTTGGGATCAAGAGAAACACCGCCAGAGCCACCTGAACCATTGGTAAAGCCAGAGCCAAAGCCAACCGGAAGCGGCGGTGTTGCTACAAAGAGCGATTGCGTGCTGGTGAGGCTGTTAAAGTTGGTCACGAACGTCCAGCTACCCGGCACCGGATTGGTGCTGCCATCCAAGTAGCCATTCAAGCCCACCGGCAGGTTTACCACATCCAGCCGGTTACTGCCATTGACCTGCGCGACCTTACTAAAGCGCACGGGAGAGATGATTTGTTGAACGTAGTCGGCAATCACGGCATGCATTTTGGCTGTCGGATCCTGATAATCCCAGAAAATGTAATTAGTGCCATAACCGTTGGTAGCGGCTGTTGGATACCCATAATTAAATGCATCCATCGCAGCAATGGGCTGCCCCAGGTAACGCGCATTGGTCAATCCATAATCGCCTGCATTGGCCAGAACATCGTCGAGCAGGGAAAAAATATCAGGAACATAGATCTTCAGTCCGGGACACACTGACTTGGCCTGATTCACAATGGTGTTCAAATTGGTGTTGAAATAGGCGACGCGCCCACGCACAAAACTCCGGTCAGAAGCAGAAACAATTTGGTTGTAATAAGGAACCTCTGTTATATCCACGGCATTTGGCATAATCAGGGTGCGGACACCCTTGGCATACAGATTGGTGATAATGTTGAAATGGTTAGTGAGCGACAGACCGATGGCGGGGTTCCAGTCTTTCACCGCATCAACTGACGGATAAATGTTCTGGATATCATAAACAAAATCGGCGTCACAAACCCAGACGATGAATAAATCGTTGGTTGCATCTGTAGGCGCAATGAACTTGTTTGTATTATTTATATTTCCCACCAAAACTGAACTGTAATTCCCGAAGTAAGATAAATTTTTGTTTGGGTCGTAAGTCAACCCCTGCCGCTGCGCCAAAACCTCAATCCAAACCCGACCATTGCTTTCACGATGGCCGTAGTAGCGGGACACGTCTGATGGCGCCGGATTGTTGCTGGTCGTGGTGCAAACCCCGTCACCAAAAGCATAGAGTGCCGAAAAGCTGGCGCATGCCGAGAACACGGAACCAAGGAGTAATAAGGTTGTTACTGAATACTGAATGAGCTTTTTCACGTTTTTTAATTTGATAAAGTTGACGGCAAAGTAAAGCAATTTTTTACAAGCCAGCACAACGATGAATGAATTTGCTGGCGCGGAGCCCGACGGTGTTTAAGCTCCGCACCTGTCCGCCGTTGCGCCAACGAACAAGATGTCCAAGCATCCGGCCAAACCTCTGGTCGCCCTGGCTTTAAGCCTGACGCCCCTTGTGGCGGCGGGCAACGGCCTCCGTCTGCCCAGCCAGGACGCGTTCGCCACCGCGCGCGGCGAGGCGTTTGTGGCCACGGCCGACAACCCCTCGGCGATTTACTACAATCCCGCCGGCATCGCGCAACTGGATGGCATCAACCTGCGCTCCGGCATCTACGGGCTGTATTATGACCCGACCTATCAGCCGCCGAAAGGCGCGCCCAACGCCGGCAAGACCTACGAAATCAAAAAACAATTCGCCGCCAGTCCGCAGTTTTTCTTCAGCAGCAAATTAAAGGAGCTGCCGGTGAGCGTCGGGCTGGGGATTTATGCGCCTTATGGCGGCGCCATGAGCTGGCCTTCGGATACTGGCTTTCGCACGGTGGGAACGGAAAGTTCATTGACCTATATCCGCATCAATCCAGCCATCGCGGTGAAGCTGGGTGATCAATTGTCCATCGGTGGCGGCGTGATGGTGGACTATGCAAAAATTGACCTCCAACAAGGCCTGCGTCCTTTTCCCAAGCCGCTGGTCAACCATTTCCAATTTAGTGGTGACGGTTACAGCGTCGGCTACAACGCCGGCGTGCTCTGGCATCCCTTGGAACAAATTTCCGTGGGCGCGACGTTCCGCAGCCAGACGAGCTTCACCATGGATGGCAATACGAGCATACAACAGGAACCGGTCATCCACCGAACCTCGCTGCCCGCCAGCATGGGGTTCACCTTTCCGATGACGGCAGTGGTCGGCCTGTCTTACCGGCCGACGCCGAAATGGAACCTGGAATTTGATGCGGACTACACCGACTGGAGCAGCTTCGGCACCTCGACCATCCGCCAGCAGGGCACGCCACCGTTTCCGGTTAAGCAAAACATCCCCGTGCACTTCGACTGGCAGGCGAGCTGGATGTATGAGTTCGGCGTGACGCGCTACTTCGACCACGGCTGGCACGCCAGCGCCGGGTATCTCTTCAACCAGAATTCTGTGCCCAATACGTATTACGCGCCGCTGGTGGCGGACATGGACCGGCATTTCTTCAACCTCGGCGCCGGGCGCACGGGAAAAACCTTTGATTTCGACATCACTTACCAGCTCGGCTACGGCCCGGACCACACGGTCACCGGCAGCACGCCGCCCTCCACGCCGGGGCTGTTCTCCGGGCAGAGAGCGAACGGCACTTATGCGTTCTTCAGCCAGGCCATCATGGTGGCGGTGGGCCTGCACTTTTAGGGCAACTATCGCGTTGTTTTGGCGGGCCAGTTATTCCATTCTCCCCGCGAGATGAGTCCGATTGTGAACAGCAACGGCCACGGAACGAGCCACGACGCGCCAGGACTTTCCCGCCCGCCGGCCCGAAACCGGCGGCCGTCGCCCGCGGCCGCCGCCGCTGATATCGAGGTGGTTTTCAGAACCGCCGAAGGCGCGCCCGTGACCGGCACGCCGGTGCAATTCAACCGGCACACCGTCGTCTGGGAACTCTATAATCCCAGCCTGGCGCCGCGCCTCTCCGAGACGCTCGACCAGTTCAAAATCATTTTCCAAGGGCGAACCGTTTATGCCGGGCGCGCCGTCATCAACAACCTCGTGGAGGCCGGCGCTAAAACCATCTGCGATGCCACGCTGGACGAGGCGAACTGGGCGGGCCTGGATTTTTCCACGCTGCCGGCGGACGGCGCGGTGGCGCAGGAATTCCAGAATTTCCTCGGCGAGTGGCAGAAGCTTTACCAGGTGTCACCCGCCTTTAAGGTCATCATCGCCGACCTGCAGACTTTTCTGACCGATCTACGGCTCTGGCTGGAGCAGGTCGAGCTCGGCATCCGCGCGGCGCCCACGCATCAGCGCCGCAGTCTCGAACAAAAGATTGCCGGCGAACTCGGCCCCCTGATTTTGCCGCTGTTGACGAATTTTTTTGAGAAGTTCGAACATGCCCTGCGCGAGGTCGCGCCGGAACGGCTGCCGGCGCACCAGACCTTTGCCCGCCGCCAGTTGCATCCGCTGCTGCTGTGTTCGCCCTTTCTGTATCGCTGTTTCGCCAAGCCGCTGGGCTTTGCCGGCGATTATGAAATGGTCAACATGATGCTGCGCGAGCCGCTGGAAGGCGCTTCGCTCTACGCCAAAATCATCAATCTCTGGTTCGTTCAGCAGCCGCCCGCCGAGGCGCACCGCAACCGCATCCGCCGCCTCGTGCAATACCTGCAGGAAACCACCGCGCGCGCCTCCGGCCA
The DNA here is from genome assembly GCA_903921455.1 of uncultured Verrucomicrobia subdivision 3 bacterium. The sequence goes on from CAIXPZ010000037.1 coordinate 23,151, forward strand.
GGGCCGCACGGCGCGCATTTTGAACATCGGCTGCGGCCCGGCCCACGAAGTGCAGCGGTTCTTGCAGGAAAGTCATCTGGCCAACCGCGCGCAGTTCACCTTGATTGATTTCAGCGAGGAGACGCTGGCGCACTGTCAGACGGTCACGGAGGAGACGAAACGAAAATTCGGCCGCCTCACCCGGTTCCAATATGTCAAAAAGTCCGTGCAACAGATTGTCCGCGAATCCGCCCGCCGCCGGGATCCGGCCATGGACGGGCAGTATGATCTGGTGTATTGCGCCGGGCTTTTTGATTATTTGAGCGACGCCTTCTGCCAGCAGTTGACGGACGTCTTTTACCACTGGCTCGCTCCCGGCGGCAAACTCGTGACGACCAACGTGGACAGCTACAACCCGCGCAAGCTGACGATGGATCACATCATGGAATGGCATCTGTTTTATCGCCGGGGCTCCGAGTTGCTGGCGCTGAAACCCGAGGCCGCCCCGGACGATTTGTGCGCGGTGAAAGCCGACCCCACCAGCGTGAACCTTTATTTTGAAGCGCAGAAACCCGAGCGTGAATAAGGAATTCTCCAACGTCGATCCCGGCCTCGTCTCCGCCTTCAACACCTACGAGGCGCAGCAGCGCATCGCCAACACCAAGGTCGGCTGCGCGCTGGTGGTCACCCTGATGCCGCTGGGCAGCACGGCGGATTATTTCATTTATCACGAAAAACTGGTCCCGTTTTTCTGGCTGCGCCTGTTGTGCTCGGCGATTGCGGCCATGATCTGGGGGTTTCTCTACACCGAAAAAGGACGGCAAATGAGCCGCTGGCTGGGCGTGGTGGTACCGCTGCTGCCGGTGGCATTTCTGGCGGGCATGATTGCGGTCACGAACGGGTTTGCCTCCACTTACTACGCCGCGCTGAACCTCGTCCTGCTGGCGGTCGGCGCGGTGCTGCACTGGACCCTGCGCGAGAGCATCGTGGCGGTGGCGCTGGTGTTGCTGATGTATGTCGGCGTCGGCATCGGCCACGGAGATTTTCCGCCGGTGTCGGTGATGTTCAACAATTTCTATTTCATCGCGCTCATGGACATCATCGTCGTGGTGGGCACTTATTTCCAAAGCCGCCAGCGCTTCCGCGAATTCGTCCTGCGCCACGAGCTGGACGTCAACCGCAAGGCCCTCGAAGTCAGCCTCGCCCAGCTCAAGGAAAACGAGGCGCAGCTCGTCCATTCCGAGAAGCTCGCCTCGCTCGGCCGCATGAGCGCCGGCATGATCCACGAGATCAACAATCCCCTGAACTACGCCAAGGCCGGCCTCGACCTGCTGCGCGACAAGGAAAAACACCTCGCCGCCGCGCAGCAGGCGGACTACGCGGATATTTTGAAGGATGTCGAGGAGGGCGTGAACCGCGTCAAGACCATCGTGTCGGACCTGCGGATGTTCACCCACCCGGACACCGAGGAGCGCGATGCCGTGGCCGTGGGCGAAGTCGTCACCGCCGCGCTCCGGTTTTTGCACAACGAGGGCGAGGTCGTGATTGAACAGGCGTTCCCGCCGGACCAGATCATCTGGGCGAACAAGAACAAGTTGATCCACGTCCTCACCAACCTCCTGCAAAACTCCCTCGACGCCCTGAAGCACAAAACGTTCACGGATACGAAGCCGACCATCCGCATCAGCGGCCGCATGGAGCACGGCGTCAGTTATCTCACCGTGCAGGACAACGGCCCCGGCATCGCCGCCGAAAATCTGGACAAGATTTACGATCCCTTTTTCACCACCAAGGACGTGGGCGAAGGCATGGGCCTTGGCTTGAGCATCTGCTACCGCATCGTCCGCGAGGCGAAGGGGAAAATCTCCGTCAAAACCGAACCGGGGAAATTCTGCGAATTCACCCTGGAATTCCCCACCAGCGACCCCACCCCGGCCCCGAACTGAACCATGGACACTACCTACGACCTGAAAAAATACGCCATCCTCTACGTGGACGACGAGGAGATGTCGCTCAAATATTTCACCCGCGCCTTCGGCGAGATTTTCCGCATCTACACCGCCACCAATGCGCGCGACGGCCTGAAGATCATCCAGGAGCACGGCGCCGAGATCGGCATCCTGATGACCGACCAGCGCATGCCCGGCGAAAAGGGCGTCTGGCTGCTCGGCCAGACCCGCGAGCTCCGCCCCGCCATCCTGCGCATCCTCATCACCGCCTTCACCGACATGGACGCCGCCATCGCCGCCATCAACAGCGGCGCGATCTACAAATACATCCACAAACCCTGGGACCGCGCGCAGATCGAATTGGAACTCAAGCAGGGCCTCGAATTTTTCATGCTCGCCAAGGAGCGCGAGGAACTCCTCAAGGAGCGCAGCACCCTGCTCCACGAGCGCATGATCGCCAATCGTATCGGCAGCCTCGGCCTCGTCGCCGCCGGCCTGAGCCAGCACATCCGCAATTCCATGGTCGCCGTGAAAACCTTTCTCGACCTCGTCGAGGAACAGGGGCCGTCCAACGCCCTGCACGACCCCGACATGCTGCGGAGCGTCCGCTCCGACATCGAGAAGATCGTCGGCCTGCTCACCGACCTGCGCATCGTCTCCGTGAACCGCGACGACGCGGCCTTCGCCCAATCCCTCCACCTCCGCGCCGCCCTCACCGGGATTTTAGCCGGCCTGCAACCCGCCTTCGCCGCCCGGCGCATCGAGGTGGACAACCAGATTCCCGATACCCTCCCCGCCTTGCAGGTGGACCAGCCCAAGTTCACCCGCCTGTTCGAGCTCCTGTTCAAGGACGAACTCGCCATGCTGCCCGCCGGCAGCCGCATCCAGCTCACCGCCGCCGAGGCCGACGTGAATGGCAAGCCCGGCCTGGCGCTCACCCTCACCGACAACGGTCCCGCCCTGCCGCAGGACACCCTGAACCTGGTGCTCGACCCCTTTGCCACCAAGGGCAAGCCCTCCGAATACGGCATCAACCTCCTGATCTGCTCCTTCATCATCCACCATCACGGCGGCGCGCTCGAAGTGCAGAGCGCGGCGGCCGGCAACACCTTTACCCTGCGCCTCCCGTTGCAGCCGGAAAAAGTGGGCTAGGTTCAAAATCGCCCGCGCCCGGTCATCGCGCCAGCGTCCGGGAGTGCGGCGGCCCTCCGCCGCTTTTCCACATCACCCATCCCGTCCCCCCCGGGGCCCGGCCGGTCGGCTGCCCGCACCGGAGCGCGTCCATCCCCGGACGCTTCAACCGGCGAAAATCCGGCGGTAATCATCTTTCGGACGCGTGTCCCTGACCACCTCGCAGCGCCCGGGACGGGCGCGCTCCGTAAAATACTTTCAAATAATCTGTTCGGTTTGGCGTTCGGCGGACATTATTTCATGAATGGCTGAACTGACCGACCACGAACTGCTGACCCGTTTCGCCCGCCACGCCGACCAGGACGCCTTTACCGCGCTGGTGGCGCGCAAGACGAATCTCATCTGGTCCGCCGCCCTGCGGTTCACCCGCGACCCGCACCACGCCGAGGAAGTCACCCAGGCCGTCATCCTCATTCTCGCAGAGAAAGCCGGGCGGATTTCCCCCCAGACCGTCCTGACCGGCTGGCTCTACCAGACCGCGCGCCTCACCGCCGCCAACTTCCTCAAGGAAAACCGCCGCCGCCAGCAGCGCGAACACCAAGCCTACCTCGAATCCGCCATGACGCCGAATGAAACCAACGAGGCGTGGCAACAACTGGCCCCCGTGCTGGACGACGCCATGCACGCCCTGCGCACCGCCGACCGCGACGCTGTGCTGCTGCGCTACTTTGAGAACAAATCCCTGGCCGACGTGGGCGCGGCCTTGGGCGTGAGCGAAGACGCCGCCCGCGTGCGCGTGAACCGCGCCCTCGACAAACTCCACGCCCTCCTCGCCAAGCAAGGCATCAAGTTTGGCGGAGCGCTCCTTGCCACCGCCGTGGCGGAAAATTCCGTGCAGGCCGCGCCAGCCGCGTTGTTGGCCAAAGTTTCCGTGATTGCCGCCAAAGGCGCGGCAACCACCAGTTCGATTTCGGCACTCGTCAAAGGAGCTTTGAAAACGATAGCGTGGATAAAGGCGCAGACTATAGTTTTGGTGGGCGTATCCGTTTTGCTTGCGGCGGTCACAACGACGGTTTTGGTTAAAGAGTTGAGTTTACCAAAAATCACCGATGAAATGTGGATGGTTGAAGGTGATGCAATTAAGCAACTGCCGCCTGTTTTGATTTTGCGCCGCAGTCATTTTCAAGGTCAACAAATGGGCTTTGTTCAGAGAGGTGAGAAACGTGTCTGGCGAAATGTCCAATTCGAATTGATTTTTCCAATTGCATATCCATTGCCCGGCCCAGCCCGTTGCGTCCAGTTAGTTCCACTTCCCAACGCCAGTTATAGTTGGGAAAACCCCATGTCCCCACAGCTTACCAACGGGTTCGATTTAATGATGACCTTGACCAATCAGCCACACGAAGCATTACGGCAAGAAATTAAGAATCAATTGGGTATTGTGGCACACCGAGAAATCATTGAAACAAATGTGCTGCTGTTGAAGATTGTCAAGACAGGCGCCTCTGGATTGAAACCCGTCAATGGCCGCGTGGCTTCGATAGATAATGCTGCACCATTTAAGTCTTCTTCCGGGTATTCGGTCAAAAATGCTGAAACCTTGAAAAATATGATAACTGGGATGGAAGCGGTTCTTAAAATACCGATTTTAGATCGAACAGGTCTGAATGGATTCTACGACATAACACTTAAATTGGATGGTCTTAAACTGGCGGCAGCAAATGGCGACCCTAAAAAATGGATGGAGATAGAACGGCAGTTGATTGACAAAGCCCTACTTGACCAGCTCGGCCTCGAACTGGTGCCGAGCCGCGAGCCAATCGAAATGCTCGTCGTCGAAAAGGTGAAATGATTCAAAATGATTGTCCGGCATCCAGCCCCGCCCTGGCTGCCCGAAAAACCTTGAAACCCCTGCCCCCGTCCGCTTTGCTAAACCTATGCCAACCCCAAAACGCTTAGCCCCCTCAAAAAGGGATCGGCCGCGATGTTGTGGGCGAAACTTTTGTTAGGGATCGTTCGAGCATCAACTAAACACACACATCTTTATGAAAACATTGGCGCGAATCGGAGCAGTTTTATCATTCACATTTTGTTTTCTTGCTGGAGCATGGCTGGTTGTCAAGACAGGTGTTGGCAAAAATGGCGATGACGCCGTATGGCTTTGTTTCGGATTGTATTTTATTGGCAAAGCATTCTTTGTTGGGCCGATGCTTTGGTTAGCAGCGGAGAATTTTTGCTCAAAAACAGATGGTAAATGACCATGATGTTAAGTTTCACATTTGTAGTGCGAACAATGCCCCGCACCCCGCCCCGGCTGCCCGAAAAACCTTGAAACCCCTGCCCCCGTCCGCGCCCATCCTGCCACAGCGCCGTTAGGCGCGGCATCTTTGTAGAATCCCCCGGCCATCGTTCATCAGCTCCGTAGGAGCGGCATCATGGTGGCCCTCCGCAAGCCTATGTCGCTCCCACGGAGCTTTGATTTTCTTTGGGGATGATGCTCTACAAAGATTCCGCGCCGACGGCGCTCAACCACCTCATCAGCCCGCGCCCGCCTGCCATCCGGGTTTATCCGTGTCCAGCCGTGGTTAAAAATATTTTCAAAAAGTTTGTTCGGTTTTGACCGTCGGCGCGGAGGAAAGCGCCGGAGGGCCGGCGCACTCCGGGACGCTTCGCGCGGTTCGGGCGCTCACGGTGAACGCGTCAGCGTCCGGGAGTGCGGTGGCCCTCCACCGCTCTTCCCCCGCAACGGAATCATCAAAATAATTTCAAAAAGCCGGTTCGGTTTTCTTCTTCAGCACGGGGCCAAGCGCCGGAGGGCCGGCGCACTCCGGGACGCTTCGCGCGGTTCGGGCGCTCACGGTGAACGCGCCAGGGTCCGGGAGTGCGGTGGCCCTCCACCGCTCTTCCCCCGCAACAGAATCATCAAAATAATTTCAAAAAGCCGGTTCGGTTTTCTTCTTCGGCACGGGGCCAAGCGCCAGGGGACTGGCGCACTCCGGGACGCTCCGCGCGGTTCGGGCGCTCACGGTGAACGCGCCAGCGTCCGGGAGTGCGGTGGCCCTCCACCGCTCTTCCCCCGCAACGAAATCATCAAAATAATTTTAAAAAGCCGGTTCGGTTTTCTTCTTCGGCACGGGGCCAAGCGCCAGAGGACTGGCGCACTCCGGGACGCTCCGCGCAGTCCGGGCGCTCACGGTGAACGCGTCAGCGTCCGGGAGTGCGGTGGCCCTCCACCGCTCTTCCCCCGCAACGGAATCATCAAAATAATTTCAAAAAG
>CAIXPZ010000038.1 GCA_903921455.1 uncultured Verrucomicrobia subdivision 3 bacterium
ATTGGATGAGGGAGGAAAAAATCACCTTGATGATGCAGTTTAGTTTTGATGAGCTGAGAAGAGCTGGAGTTAATGTGAACTCAACAGATTATCCCCGATACCGCAACGCTCCAACCGCATTTCGTGTCCCATTTGACGATTGTCTTTCATTATATTGGAAAGCGGCTGATAAATTTATTGATAAAATGAAAGCTGATACAACTAAATAAAAAACTCGCAAATCGCTCCCACGGTTTTACTTTCCTGCTAATTCTAAAGTCGTCAACCCCGCTTTCGACAATAGCCTGGCGTCATTCAATGCTTTTCCTAAAGCCAGTTGCCGCGCGCCTACCTTGTCGCTTTTGCTCTCATTCATCCGTAGCGGCATCAATTCTAAGTTGGCTATCACATTGTCGAGTTCTGGCACCACTGCTCGTGGAATGATATGATCCACGCTCAGTTGATCGCCCGCGTAGGGACCGCGCCTCACGGTGGGTGCTTTGCCATTCCGCATTTCGATCAACCCTTCTACATCAAGGCAACCCAGCCGATCCGCAATCGTCAAATTCCGCAGCATGGCATCGCTCGTCAATTTTGCCCCGGCGCCCGTCATGCCAGCTTTCGTCACCGCCTCATTGGCCACGTTCGTCGGATTATTCCCGGCAAGTCTGGCTTCCGCCAGTTGTGTGACGTATTTCTGCACCCGCGGATTCGCCCCGCGCTTGCCCAGCGTCGCCAGCTTCGCCGGCTCGATGAGCGACGAAATCCGCGCAACATAAATCGCGGCAGGGTCCGCGAGTGCCCCCGTTGCCGACAACAGGAGGCAAAGCACACAAGCCCAAATAATGATTTTCCTGATCTCCAAAACTTTCATCTTCTAGGACAGGTAAACTTGACGCCTATTCGCCGCGTAATGCCCGCAAACGACGTCAGATTATCACACGCCCCGACGACCCATATCGAAACGAAGTATTGCCGCATTTTGTTGTCCGGGCAACTCTGGGAACAATCCACCCCCTTCGCAGAAACTTCCCCGCATCAATTCCCCCGTGCCGGACTCCGCCTTGAAACGGTGAAGATTCTGCGCGCCCACCATTGCTCACTTGTGAAGTTATTTTCGCACCGTTGCGCAGGCTCCACTCTGGCTTCATAACTCCACAAGAGAGCCATGCAAGAAGGGCGCGAGGCTTCGCCCGCCCGAGGCAAAGCAATAGGCCGCGTGACTTCGTCCGGCCAAGACAGGCATTAGCCCGCGATGCTTCGCACGGGCAAGACATCCGCAATATGGCGCGATGCTCCGCATGTCGCCCAGGGCACAACAATAGGCCGCGAGGCTTCGCCACGGCCAAGCCATCGGCAATAGCCGGTAGGCTGCAAAACTCACAAAAAAAACGACCGCATCTTCAGATTCTTTGGCGTCTGCCGCCGTTCGTTCCATCGCCCTCACCAGTCCGCTGACACCGGGGGCAAATCAGTCGGGCCCCTGCTGAAGCCTACATCCCGACGCCGCCCGGTTTCGCGGCCTTACTCGGTTGAAGGGCGATGGACCGAATACGAACAGCAGAGCGCACAAAAAAAAATCATGAAGACCATCCAACAAAAAATTTCAGGGCTCCAGTCCCGATCCGAACAGGTGAGCGCAGCGCAGGGGGCGGCAAAATACATCATCATCATTTGGAATCAAAAGGAACAAGTCATCGCGTTTCCCATCCATGTCCAACACGCCGAGGTTTTCAAATACACCAAGCAGGAAGCTCCCCACGTTCAGCTTGTCAGTGCCGGTTTTTTCATGGGCGACACGGAAGCCATCTGGGTTGGCGGACGCTCCGAATCTCTTGACCTTGATTCACG
>CAIXPZ010000039.1 GCA_903921455.1 uncultured Verrucomicrobia subdivision 3 bacterium
ACTGGAACTTGATGATGTTTTTTTTCATGTTGGCTGGTTGAACTTGAGCCGGCTTAAAGCCCGGCTTCGCCTTCAGCTTCGAGTAACTGGTTCGTCACCAAGCCTCCACCCGTGAGCGGCTTGCCCGAATTCACCGGCGTGGCCGACCGGGATGATGAACGCGCGGCGTTTGCCACTTGTCGGTTGCCGAACCGGCGACTGGCACGCCCCCGGCAGGATTTCCTGCCGGCGCGAGGGCAATCAAGAGCGACGACAGAGTTATTTACATCCATTTCTTCTTCATCCTTTTATTGAATCTCCAAGCGCAGGAACTGCTGGCTCTGGTTACCGATCGAAACACGGTTGGTGACAACGTTGAAGTCAGCATTGAAAGTCCCCGTTCCGACCCGGTTGACGGCATTGGTCGTCCATTTCGGAGTCGCCAGACCATCGGTGGTTTCCACCCGATACTGGGTAATAACGGGATTCACATCAGTCCGCTCCAGGTGGACGTATTCCAGCCAGTTGGTCCCGCCAACAGTGACCAGCCGACAGATCGGCTTATAGCCATGGCTTGCGGCGTTGGTCGGGTTGCCGCCCAGCGCATATTCGTAGTAGTTTAACTCCCCGTCGCCGTCATCGTCGCCATTTTTGCCCCCCACTAGATTATAGTTTTGTGACCATTGCTGATAGGGCGCATCCGCCAGCGCGCTGGTATTCATTGATTTGAGACCAAGTGATTGCCCCTGCACCGTGATAATCCCATTTGTGCCACCTAGAAAGGCCTTCTGCGAAGTTGTGAAATTGGCATAATGATAAGTCCCGGGAGAGAGGGAGACACCCGCGATGACCAGCGAGGTCAGGGCCACATTCGTATCGTTCGCATACTTGCCGGTGCCGGACAAATTCAGGCCAAACGTGGCGTTGGTGATGGCGGGCAGTTTCAAAGTCCCGTTGGACACCACGTTGAACACCCCGCTGAAGCCGCCCAGATTGATAGTTTTTTGAAACTCGATATAATACCCGGCATCATCCAGCGCGGTGACGGCGATGTCGCCACTGCCCGCCAGCACGCCGTTCCGGAACGAGATGTTCCGATTGTTGCTGACCTTGCCGGCTTGCAGGGTGCCACCGTTCAACGAGAACGTCTTTCCGTTCAAATCAATGGTGATGGGAAAGAAACGCGTCGTTGTGATGGTGCCGCCATCCAGCACCAGATTGTTCAAAGAAATGGTCGCGCCCGCAACATCCGGATTTAATTGTCCGCCGCTCTGAACCACCAGCGTTTTGCCATAAAACCGCAGGGTGGTAAGGTTGGAGATTCCTATCGCGCTCAGCGAATTGGTTCCCGTATTCCAAATACCGGTATCCCCCGTTGCCGGAGGGGTCTCCCCCCAAGTTGTGTAGTTGGTCAGCGATCCACTAGCCACCGCATTATGCGCGACGACGGTAATTCGTCCGTTGGTATTAACCAGAAAGAGTCGTTGCGCCGCACTGAAATCAGTGTAGCCATAGGATCCAGGAAGCATGGAAACCCCGTCAATTACCAGCGAGGTCAGGGCCACATCCGTATCGTTCGCATACCTGCCGGTGTCGGACAAATTCAGGCCAAACGTGCCGTTGGTGAGGGCCGGAAGATTTAAGATTCCATTCGAAACCACATTAAACACTCCTCGAAATCCAGCCATGTTCATGGAGTTCTGGAACTCGACATAATACCCCGCCGTATCCTGCGCGGTGATATTGATGGTGCCATTACCCGACAGGCTGCCATTCCGAACGACGACGTTCCGGTTATTGCTGATGCCCCCGGCTTGGATGGTGCCGCTGTTCAACGTGAACGTGTTCCCCATCAGATCCACAGTGAATGGAAAAAACCTCGTCATGGTGACGAGGCCGCCATCGAGCACCAGATTTTGCACCGCGATGATGGCCCCCGCCGCCTGCGGATCGAGTTGACCGCCCAGCTGGATCACCAGGGTGCCGCCGTAGAACACGAGCGTTCCTGAAGTGGCCAGGCCGTCCGCCCCCAGCCGGTAGGTGCCGGTTTTCCAGATGTTGGTATCTCCACGCTCCGGCGGTATCATGCCCCAGGTGGTCGGGGCGGTCAGATTGCCGTTGGTGATGGCAATTCTGTCGTCCTTAACTGTGATTTGTCCATTCGTGGTCAGAAGGAAGGCTTGCTGGGCCGCACTGAAATCAGTGTAGGCATAGGAGCCGGACGGAACGGGAATCCCGCCCAACGTCAGCGAGGTCACGGCGACATCGGCATCATTCCGGTATTTGCCGGTGTCCGAGATATCCAGCCCGAAGGAGGCAATCGGGATCGACGAAAGATTTAGAATGCCATTGGTGCAAACTTTGAACGTTCCCCTGAAGTTCGTCGTCGCCATGGTATCTTGAAATTCAACCTCTGATCCGACCGCCCCGGCCCCTGTGATGTAGATAGTTCCATGGCCTGCCAGATTGCCGTCTTGAAATAGAATATCCTGGGTGCCGCTGGTGCCTCCTGACTGAATTTGCCCATCCTCCATCGTGAAGGTCATTCCGTTCAATGCCAATGTGAAGGGGTTCAAAGTTGCGCTTCGAATCATCCCTCCGGAGAGCACCAAATTATTCAGCGAAAAGGTCGCCCCGTTGGCCCCCGACTGAAGAATGCCATTGGTCTTAACCGTCAGCGTTTCACCATAAAAGAAAAGCGTCTGATTGGGAGACTGCCCGGTATTACTGAGGATGCGGCTGCCTGCCTGCCACACGTTGGTGTCGCCCAAGACCGGCACCGGCCGGCCCCACGTGGCCGGGTTGGTCAGATTTCCGTTGGACACGGCGATGAAGACGCCATTCGTTCGCACGTAGCTGTTGCAGTCCGCCACACTGATCAGCCCGCCCGGAGCCGACCCCTCAAATTTCGCCTTCTGTTCCATCAGCGACAACAGCAATCCCGTCATGCTGTCGCCATACTGATCCCCGCTCGGTTCGTATTCCGGCAGAAACTCCCAAATACTGCTATACACCATCGGTAATATGACGCATCGGTCCGTGCCGACAAAGTTGGTGGATCCCAAAATCGTTGCCGACAGTGACCGGACAAACAAACGCACGGCGGAATAGTGAGCCTCGTTCTCAACCAGCGGAATCTGGAAAATAACCGACTTGGTCGAGTTGGTGATGAACCAGTTGAGGAAAGTGTAGCGGTTATTGGCGTTGGTCGCCCAAGCTAGAGTATTGCACTCCATGAGCACGCCACCCACATTGGTATTGGTAGAGAAGTTTCGCTCCCGGGGTGCGTCCTGCCGGACATCCCACAATATCTTAACATTCGTATGGCCGTTTGTATTCAACCACGTCCGAACATCGGCCAGGTCGTTGGTCGACCAATAGTAAATCGGGCCGTCGGGCCACACCACCCGGTCGTCGTAAAGCATGATGTATTTCAGTGTATAGCCCCAATCAGCGGCCCGGATGAAAACGCCCTGAAGATAGTCATCCAAGGTCACGCCGGCCGAATTCGTGCCCCAGTTGGATTCATAGCTCGATCGGGCAAAGGGCTGGAACGTGTATTGGTGTCCCGTCGGGTAGGTCTGGAGGATTTGTTTCCATTCATTGGTGTCGGGTTTTTCTCCCGGAAGAAATCCAATGGGGGTAAAATTGATGTTCAACCCTTGCACCCCGGCGGCCACGCGATCCCATTCCGGCAGCCGGTCCAGAACGTAGTTCGGCGTGAACGCGGTGCTGGTCCAGACCTGATAGGCTTGGAGCGGGGTGGGCAGGCTGGCAACCCCGGCGACAAGGATTACCAGGCTTAACTGGAACTTGATGATGTTTTTTTTCATGTTGGCTGGTTGAACTTGAGCCGGCTTAAAGCCCGGCTTCGCCTTCAGCTTCGAGTAACTGGTTCGTCACCAAGCCTCCAC
>CAIXPZ010000040.1 GCA_903921455.1 uncultured Verrucomicrobia subdivision 3 bacterium
CCATTACCGCATCAATGCAGACTATTTCCACGGTCTTCACTATACTGCTCTGCCTACCGCCTGGGTCAGTGGCTTTGATAAAAATACCACCCTACGCATTGGCAGCAGCACGGCATGGATGGCAGATTCTGCGGATGCGAAGGCGGGCTATCTGGAGTTCTCCGGTCAAGGATTGACGCCCTTTGAACGGGCACTGGATCGGGATGAGCAACTCATGGCCGTCCTCGGCACCCGGATGCTGGAATCCCGCAAGCGTGTCGGTGAAACCGCCGCTGCCATCGAACTCCGCCAGAGTGGTGAAAATAGCATCCTCAACACGATCTCCTTGAGCATCAGTGCGTCCCTGACCCAAGTGCTGCGCTGGGTCTATTGGTGGTCGTCCACTGAACCAATCCCCGACGCCATCGGCCCCGACCTTGTCTTGGCTAGTCTGAACACGGACTTCAGTGTCACTGGCATGGCAGCGCAGGAAATCACTGCAATCGTGGCGGCTTGGAAGGCTGGTGCCATCAGTCAGGCCACCATGCTCGACCTGTTCCGTGCCGGTGAAGTCATCGCTCCCGGTCGCACCAACGATGAAGAAATCGAGTTGCTCGCCAGCGAGGTTCATGCCGCTGCTTCCGCACGGGCACCTTTGCCGACGGTCACGCCGACGGCTCCCGGTGATGTCAACGCAACTCCTGTATCCGTGAAATAAAACTTTATGGCCCTAAAAACTAAATTCAAAACGCGGGAAGAAATTCCCACTGAACTGCAACCGCACTACGTCGAGCAAGCCGGTGAATGGGTGCTTGACCATGATGGCAAGGCGAAGCTGGAGGAATTTCGCGCCAACAACATCGCCCTGTCCAATCAACTGAAACGCTTTGACGGCATTGATCCTGACGCCGTGCGTCAGCTTGCCGACGACAAGCGCAAGCTGGAAGAAGCGCAACAGCTCAAGGCCGGTGAAGTGGACAAGGTCATTGAGGCCCGGCTGAAAGCCGCTCGCGCCGAATGGGACAAGACGCATGGCGTCGTGGTCGCCGAACGTGACGCACTCACTGGTCGCCTGACCGCCATCCAGATTGATCAAGCCGTCGTGAGTGAAGCCACGAAACGTGGACTGCGCCCGACGGCGCTGACTGACATTACCGCCCGCGCTCGCCAGACGTTCAAACTCGTCAACGGCGTGCCGCAGGCTTTCGACGGTGACGTTCCCCGCTATGGCAAGGACGGCACGTCCCCGATGACTTTGGCCGAATGGGTGGATGCGTTGGTGTCCGACGCACCGCACTTGTTCGAGGCAAACGCTGGCAGCGGTGCTGCTGGCTCCGGCTCCGGTGGGGCTGGTGCATCCGCACGGGCAAATGGAAAAAACCCGTTCCGCAAGGAAACGTGGAATTTGACCGAGCAAATGAAATTGCAGAAATCCGATCCGGCGCTGGCCGCCCGTATGAAAGCGGCGGCGTAAGGGTCACAACCAAATAATACACTTATGGCAAAAACACAATTGGCAGACATCATCGCACCAGCGCAGTTCGCTGGCTACGTCCTGCAACGCACGGCGGAGAAATCCGACCTGATTCAATCCGGCATTGTTATCCATACGCCGGATTATGACACCCGCGCCGCGATGGGCGGCACGCAAGTCAACATGCCCCATTGGAACGACCTTACCGGCAACCGGCAGCCGTTAAGCGATTCCGCTCCTTTGGTGCCGGCGAAACTCACCGCTGACCAGGACATTGCCCGCATTCACAACGACGGCAATGCGTGGTCGTGGAATCATCTTGCAACGCAAGTATCGGGCGACGATCCGGCTTTGGCGCTGGCGGACTTCCTCGCCGAATACTGGAATCGCCAGAACCAATACATGCTCATCAGTTCGCTGAAAGGCGTGTTCTCGGCGGCGAGCATGGCGGGCAACCTGTTGGCGATTCACAGTGAATCCGTCGCCGCGCAGACTGCCGCCACCAAGCTGAACGGCGCAACCTTCGTGGACGCGACGCAACGGCTGGGTGATCGTGGCGACCGGCTCGTGGGCGTGGCGATGCACTCGGCGACGGAAGCCGCGCTGCGCAAGCTCGACCTGATTGACTACATCCCGGACAGCCAGGGTGAAACACAAATCCGCACGTTTCAAGGTCGCCGCGTCATTGTGGACGATGGTTGCCCATCGCGGGCGGGCACGACGGATGGCTTGGTTTATACGAGCTACCTGTTCGGTGCCGGCGCGTTCGGCATGGGCTTCGCCGATCTGAATGGCGCGCCCGTCGAGGGCGGTCACGGAACGGAAGGTTGCGAAACGGCGCGTGATGCGCTGAACAGCGACACCAATTTGGTGAACCGTCGCCGTTTCATCCTGCATCCGCGTGGTGTGAAGTTCACCAGCGCGAGCGTCGCCGGTGCGAATCCGACCAACGCTGAATTGGAAACGGCCGCGAATTGGGTGCGGGTTTGGGAAGCCAAAAACGTCCCGATTGTCGCCGTCACTCACAACATCTGAACCAATGGCGTGCCGGTGTTCGCGCCGGCACGCCGCTTTTACCAAATATTTTTATGGGCAAACTTTTACCTCGCAGTTTTGAGCGGATTCGTTCGGGTGAACAAATCCAGCCGACAACTTTTACCAACGTCGCGGCGGCGGTCGCCGCTGGCGTCACGGCGGCGAAATTTCCTCGTCGCATCATCTACCTGTCCGCTGGTGGCACGGGCGCGGTTCCGTGCCTCGCCATCTCGGACGGGACAAACTGGCGGCAGGTCGCCATTGGCAGCAACGCAATCTGAGCCATGGAAAAACCCTATCCCAACATCCGGCGGCAGCGGAAGCCATTGTTGCCGGCGGAACCTGTGCCGACGGTCTGTCCGCATTGCGGGCGGTCATCGGCTGAACGTGTGACAGTGCCACCGCCACCGCTGGAAAAACCAAAGCCTGACGATGCCGACAACGCTTCCAGCACTGCCGCGCCGTAACGCGCCCTGGACGCCGTTCCAACGGCGCACATGGCTGGCGAATCACCGCCGGCACCGGTTGCTACCCGCGCCGGTGCTGCGCGCGGCTTATCCTGATTTGCTGCGGTGGGATTGGGATCTTCCGAATCCCTACAAATGGAATGTCTGGATGAGCATGGACGGCGGCATCAGCTATTTCCTCGTCGAAGATTATTGGGGTTATGGCGATGCGCGGCAATTTGCACCGGATGGCGGCGGCGAGCTGTATTACATCGTCGGCATTGATGACACGGGCCGTGAAATCACGCAGCACAGCAACATCGTGCGCCCGGATGACGCGCCGGTGCCGCCCAATCTGCATGATGGCCTGCTCGCCTATTGGTCCATGGATAGTCCGGACACCAGCGAACCGGATTTGTCGGGCAACAACAACTATCTGCAAAGCGACGCCAGCCCGAAAGTCGGAGGCATTCGCGGCATGGCCTATGACGCGGGCGGTGACACCGGCGGCTATGCACCGGGCATGTGCTGTTTTGGCTATCCGTTGAATGGCATTGGGGATTATTCGTTCTCGCTCTGGGTCAGCGGCAATATGCCGACGGAAGGCGCAATTCTTTCGGCGGGCAACTTGTTCGTCCTCAAAGGCTGGAATCAAGGCGGCAATATGCAGGACATCACGGTGCATCCGTATGACGGCGATACCAATTCGATCAATATGGGACTGGCGTGGGGTTATTCCCCGCAAGGTTGGTCGCATCTGGTCATCACCAAATCTGCAACGCAGTTCTGCTTTTATTTCAATGGCGCGTTGGTGGGGTTCGCCGACGTGTCCGCCTTCTCGTATGACTCGCTGATGGATCAAATCGCCATCGGCACCGGCGGGAGCGGGCTGATTGATGAAGTGGGTTGCTGGCAGCGCGTGCTGTCGGCGGACGACGTGGCGCAGCTTAACAACTATGGGAGCGGGCTGCCCTACGAATGGTTCTGACGCTCTCGCACAAAATTATGAACGCAATCGCAATCAAACCGAAAACCATCGAGATCATGCCGGCGCGCACGGCGGACATTTCGCAAATCACCTGGCGCACCAACGATGATTCGTTTGCCCGCAAGCTGACGGTCATCGTCAACAACGTCACCGCGTTTCAGGTCGTCGGCGCGGATTATGACGCGCTTGGCGAGTGGACGGATGACACCATCCAGAATTTGATTCTGGCGAAGTTCGGCCTCGAACTCGCGACGCAATAAATTATGCCGCTCACGCTCATCAAGGAAACCGGCGCGGGTCTTGTGGATGCCAACAGCTACGCGAACGTGGCTGACGGCAACGCCTACCACGACGGCCATTTGTATGCGACGGCGTGGACGGGCGCGAGCGATGATCAAAAAGCCGTGGCGCTGGTCATGGCGTCGCGGCTGATTGACGCCGAGTTTCAATTCAACGGCACGCGGACCAACGCCGTGCAAGGGATGCAGTGGCCGCGTGCGAAGTGCCCGGAGCCTGATGCCATCCATGTGCCGCTGCAAGCGCTGCTTCCGATTCCATCGGATTACGTCCGTTATGACAGCGTGCCGAAGGCCGTTGTCCAGGCGACGTGCGAAATGGCGCGGGAGCTTTTGATTGCCGACCGCACGACCGCGCCGCCGGGCGAAGGACTGAAATACCAGAACGTCGGTGGCACGCAAACCGGATACGACAAGACAGACCGGCGCGCCGTGCTGTCACAGGTCGCGCAGGTGATGCTGGCGAAATTCGGCTCTCAAATCAGCGCCAGGAGCGGTGCGGTTAGGCTGGTGAGGGCGTGAGAAATTCATTCACATTTGGAAACTGCTCGACTTCAAACGTGTGTCGCGGTAAAAACCGGGTCATGCACGATCACCGCATGGCTGCAAATCTTTTGCAGGTTCTGGATTTGGGTTCCTCAATCGCCGAGCAGGATAAACTGCTAGAGACGGCTCGTGTCGAGACTTCGGCGTTTTCCGATCTTCTGTTAGACAAAGTTGATCTGATCCCCGGAACGAAAGGTTCAGGCAAAAGCGCCCTTTTCCGTATCTTTACTGATTTTCTGCCTGATAGTTTGCTTCAATCTCGCAAAGTGGTTGTTGCGCACGGAGTGCAAAGGCACGGTGATGATGTTTTTCACGCTTACAAGGATCAATTTGAGCAATTGAGTGAAGATGACTTTATTAGTTTTTGGTGCATCTATTTAACCTCATTGGCCCATGAGCAATTTATCAAAGGGGATCTCTATGCCGCATATATCAGCAACGCATCGGCAGAAATTGATAATTTCCGTGTGGCTTGCGCGAAGGCTCGCATTCCTGAAATAAAGGCAAAGAAATCCCTGATGGACATTCTCGCATGGGCCTTGAACGTGCTCAAGGCATGGCGACCCGGTCTCAAATATAAATTGCCCGGCGATGGTGGCGAGGTATCGCTCGATCTTTTTGGTTGCGAACCTTCCGTGGCAAAAATACCAGATGGGAAGGATGGGGCTGAATCACTCCCGCGCTATATTGGTGACGTTAAAGATCGTCTTGAAGACGTGCTGAAAAAGTCAAACTTGAGCATCTGGCTGATGGTGGATCGTTTGGATGAGATATTCCCGCGACGGACGGATGTTGAGACAAAGGCTTTGCGGGGATTGCTGAAATGTCTGCGTCTCTTTTCCACGGACTTGGTTCGGATAAAGATTTTTCTACGCGATGATATGCTCGAACAAGTTGTGGGCACATCCGATGGTTTCACGGCTTTAACTCACATTACAGCACGACAAGCGGATACCCTGCGCTGGTCGGAAGAGCAAATATTGACGATGCTGGTGAAACGAATCTTCGCGGATGAAGGCATGGCTACTTACCTCAAAGTAGATCGGGAACGGCTGGATGCTAGTCAGGATTATAGATTGGAGAGTTTTTACAAAGTTTTCCCGCGCACGGTTCACAGTGGCGAGAAACAGAGCGAAACCTTGCACTGGATTTACACTCGTGCATCGGATGGGCGAGACGTTGTCACTCCGAGGGATGTCTTGGATTTAATTACCAGGGCAAAACAGCAGCAACAGGACGAGTTCAATGCGGCTCTGACCGGACAATCGCCGTGGCTTATCGGACCGAAGGCCATTATACACGGTCTGGAGGAGCTTTCGAGGCGGAAGCGAGATACTTATTTAAGGGCGGAATTTCCTCATTTGTGGGATCACATAAAAAAATTCGAGGGTGGAAAAACCGAATATGATCCTGCCAGTTTGCATTCACTTCTGGGAAAGAACTGGGAGAAGATTGTAGCTGATCTGGTCGCAATTGGCGTTTTGGGTAAGAAGGGCCGAGGCCGCGAGATTACTTATTGGTTCCCTTATATTTATCGCAAAGGATTGTCTCTGACACAGGGGCGCGCACAAGCGGCTGGCTAGTCAGAATTGGGCAGTGTTGCCGCCCATGACTTCAAGGGCTATTCGCAAGTTCAAGTCTACGCGAAGCCATCGGAAATCATCTGACTACTTGAAAAAGCGGTGCCGTGCGGCTGGTAAAAGGACATAGTTACGGCAATTAAATGAGTTGCTGGCCGAGCAGTAGTTGGGTGCGTTTTGATGACAGCCATTTCTCCGTGTATTGAATTTCCCAAGCTTTGCCTCTGGCTCCTGCACCTTCTGCGAGCGATTGCAGGGAACACATTTTTTCGAGGATGCCCAACAGATTCATCGCCCTCAAAGTTGCCTTGTCCGGCCCGCACAACCACCAAATCTCCTCCTTGAACGAAATTGCCAGCGATAGCAGGTCGCGTTCGCCGTCGTCCAAATCCACCCGGCCTTGCAAGGCGATGGCGAGCGCCGCCCGCTGGGTGTCTGTGACGGCGTGGCCGTGAAGCTCTTTTCGTAATTCTTCAACAGTTTTGTTCACCAAGCGTTTACCGTTTCGGTTTGGACGCACGGCTTCTTCGATGCAAAAATCTGCTGTTTCAAGTTTGAAATACTTGCGGATGAGATTCCAGCAACCCACCAGATGCGCCGCCTTGATCGCATTGGTATCTATCAAGATTCTGGCATCCCGCTGTGGCATTAAAAAACGGGGTTAAAGGGCGAAGGGTGCCGGGAATTTGTAGGCCGCCAGAAATTCTTTTACCTCGTCCAGTTCAAAATCCAGCAGTTCGGCGGTTTTACGCGCACTGACCAAGCCGTTTTGAAGCACCGCATTTACCCGGCGGGCAAACTCCGCGTTGTAGGCATTGGGCTTGCCGTCAGGTTCGCAATCGTCGGTGCGTGAAAGCCGGTCCAGTTTTACCGAATCAGCGTCCCGTTTGGAAATAACCTGCGCATTCACCAGTCGCCAGTATAACGCCTGACCGGACACGCGGAAATCGCGGGCGTTTTGCAGAATCCAGTCGTGGATGTCTTCGGTCGGGTTGCGGCGCGACCACCGCACCCGCAACATTTCCGAGGGCATCAGGAGGCCGGCGGTGAACGCATCGGCGAGTTTTTCCACCTTGGGCCGTGATTCCCCCTTCTGGATGGCATCAACCCGGTCCGGCGGCATTTCCGCCCACGTTAAAATGTGGAACAACTCGTGGCCTAAATCAAAATTCCTCCGAAACGACGATTCGTTGCGGTTGATCATGATGAAATCGCCATCCGACAAGTGACACGCAGCGCCTGAAATACTTTCGGGTGCCTCAACAAACAAAACCATCACGTTCAATTTTTTCTCAATGGTGTCGCGCAGATTCAACGCTGGCACGTCACCCAAGCCAATTGCCCTGGCGGTGCTTTCACCGCAGGCCGTGGCGCTGTTCAAACTGCTTTGCTTGTTGATGTCTCTTAACTGATTGCCGAACGTGGTTGGCGGCTCTTGCAACAGTTCGCGAAAGCGCCGGTTGGCTGAAATCAGCTTGTGCGCCTTTTGCTCAAACGCCGTTATGTCTTTTGAGTCGGGTTTCGCCCGGTAGGAGAACGCTCTTTTTTCGGTGACAACGTAGGGGTCGGTGAAAAAAGACAGCGGTTCGCCTAGAATTTTGGAAATGCGCGTCAGTTCTTCCGGTTTGACCAGCCGCAAGCCGGTTTCAATCGCAGAAACCGTCTGCCGGTCGTTGCACCCGAACTCTATGGCAAAACTGTCCTGCGTGATTTTTTTGTCCTCGCGAGCCAAACGGATACGCTCGCCGATCTGGCGGGCAAATGGATTCATATAAATTACGGACGATTGGTTTTTTTTAATTCAACTATGAATGTCAAACAATAATCTTGCGAAATGAGATTTGCAAGAAAAATCGGCTTTCCGAAGTTGCTGCATCCAAATCGCCATCATCCATTCCGAGTCAATCCCACTCCGCATTGTTGAATCTGATCGTCTTGGCGTTTTCCGACACCGCGCGTTTGGTCTGGTCTTTTGCGCCGTTGGGGAAGGTGGCCTGAATCTCGACGCTGACTTTTACCTCGGCGTTGGGGTCGGCGACGAGGACGGCGATGATTTCCTCGGCGATCTGCACGAGGCGCATTTTCGCGGTGGCCGCATTGACCGTGACGTTGCCGTGGAATGATTGCGGCTTGGGCGAGCCGGTGCCTGCCATGCCTGGAAGCTGGCCGGGCGTGCCGGTGTTTGCCTTGCCGGGCGGCATGGCTGTCGGCAATTCCGGCGTGCTGCCGCCGGTGGCGGGCTTGGCCGGTGGCGGCAGGAGGCTGGCCGCGTAGCCGGCGGCTGCCTGCGGTTCGATGAGCAACAGCGTGTCGTCAAGTTGCACGTTCGCGTCACCAAACTTGAATCCATCGAACTTGCCGTCGTGCTCGCCGTAGGCGGTGCCGAAAAAGTCGCGCGTGCCTGCGCCTTTGACGATGGCTTGCTCCAGCACGCCACGATTTTTCAAGCGCGGCAAATATAAATAGCGCAACGTGTCTTCAAAAAAAGCCATCGCCAACGCGGCGGGCTTGTTTTCTTTCCAATACAGTTCCTTCAGCCGGTCGCGTAGGTGAATGGGCGACCAGGTGCCGATGACCAATTCTTGATCCAGGCTGACACGCTCAATTTCCGCGCCGAGTGCCGCGCCGCTGGTATTCAGCGGGAAAAACTCGACGGTGGCTTGCGTGGCGGTGAATGATGCCTGCGACGGGCAGAGCAGCCAGCGGTAACATTCACGGGCGGCTTTCGGCACGACATCTTCGGCGGTTTTCAATTCCTTCTCGGCCTGTTTCTTTTGAACGAGGTCAATGTTCAAACGGCTGGCTTCGACATCATCCACGATGGATTTCCACGCCAGCGCCGTCCGCACACAATCCGTGACCCGCGCCAACGATGCCTGATCCGGCGCTAGAAATATCAAACGGTTGCCGCGATAGCGCGGCTTGGTGCCGTTGCTGCGCGTGAACGTCAACACTTCATCAAATGCCAGCCGCGTTTCCGCCCGGCTGAAAAAATTCTCCGGCGGCAAGCATACCAGCCGCAAGCCGGTGTCATCGGGAACATCCGCGTGCGGGGTGAAAATGTGGACACCTTCAAAGAATGACGCCCCGGCGGTGAGTTTCCGCAACGCCTCGGCGAGTTTGGGGCGAACATCGTGCGCGTCGTTGAACCGGCGCTTGCGGTCTTCCATTTCGCGGCGCAGATTGGCCCGCGTGTCGAACCAGAAGCGCGTCGTTTCCTGCGCCTTGTCGCCAGTGGTGTTCAAGTAATGCAGCCGGTCGGCGAGCCGGTTCAGCGCGTCGGAATAAGTGGATGAAACCTGCCCCGGCTGGAAACAGCCCAGCAGGACGCGGGCGCGTTCCTGGCCGCGTGTGCCGGCCGCTCGCGTCGCGACGGCGGACGGTGCCGTGCCAAAGAAAATGGTGCGAGCGACGCGACGGGCGGCTTGGATGGCCCCGAAACGCGGTTCCTTGGATTCCAGTTCGGTCGTCTCGGCGCGTTCGCCGTCAACGTCGCCTTCAATGACGGCATCCCAGCCGTTTTGCAAATGGTAGGTGAGTTCGTTGCGCGTCTCGCCGTCGTAAAGCGGCAGGCTGCCGGGAAGAATCATCAAATCCTGATTCTGGTCTTTCCACAGGCGATAGATGACTTTCGCCATGAGTTTAAGCACGCCGCGCGTGCGCTGGAAACCATCCAGCGTGGACCAATCTTCGTAGAGCCGGTCAAAAATTTCCGGGTGGATGGGATAAGCCTGCACGAGCCGGTCAAAATAACGCGCCTCCTGCGTTTCGGATGGCAGTTTGGAGCCTTCCGAAATGTAGGCGTCGGAAAAGGCGCGGCAAACCGCGTCGCGGTTTTTCAAATCAACGATGGGTTCAAACAACCGGCGGCGCACGATTTCAAACGCCTCCTCGGTGGCGACGGGTTTCCAAAGCGCCTGCACGCGGCCAAAAGTTTTTTCCAGGGCGCGCAAGGCGGCGACACCTTTTTGACTGCCGGCCTCAACATCCGATTCCGGCAATGAACCGAGCAAGACGGCGTTCGGCACCAACTTCATCGCTTCCGTGAGTGCCTGCACGAAAGATAAATTGCTGTCGTAAGTGCCGCCGCTGATGACTTGGCCATTCGAGAATTGCCGGATGTAGGCAACCAATTCATCCACCAGCACGACGCACGGCGAATGATTTTCCAAGAGCGTCCGCAAAACATCTTTGCCGGGGGATGTGCCGTTGGCGTCGGCCTCTTTTAGCATCGCGAAGGCTTCTTCACCGCCAAGCTGCCATGCAAGTTCGCCCCAAAGCGTGTGAATGGCCTGTTTGCCGTGTTTCCACGGTTGGCCGGGGGAATGGGCGTTGCCGTCCAGCACGGCGACGCGCGCCTTGGGCATGTCCATGAGCTTGGCCTGATCCAGCAACGCGGGAATGCCGGGCAAATCTTTCAGGGCGCATTTGCGCGTGGCGAGGTGATAAACCGCCAGCATGGTGTGCGTCTTGCCGCCGCCGAAAGCAGTTTGCAATTGGATGACGGGATCGCCGCCCTGACTGTTTAAGCGGCGGGCAACGGACGTAAGCAGCAGGCGCATTCCCTCCGTGATGAACGTGCGTTCAAAAAACGCCGCCGCGTCCTGATACTCCCGCGTGGCCTTGCCGGTGTGAACCGCCGTGATGTCGGCGGCAAACTCGGACTGTTGAAACGTGCCTTCCAAAACGTCCGAGTGCGGGACGGCGATTTCTCTCCAAGGTTTCAGGCTCATAAAAATTATTTTTTGTTCGTGGGCCAATTATCCGAACCCGGCAAGTCTTGTTCGGCGGGTTTGGGTGCGGCTGCTGCTGCGGATTCGATGCCGGTCCAACTGGTGATGAGTTCGTTATAGGCGCGGGCGTCCTCGGCTTGGCCGAGACGTTCGCAAAGCGTGTAAAGGCGATAGGCCAACTGGCGCACGGCCTCGGCCTTGCCGCCGAGCGCGGCGAGCAACGCGCCGGAAGCGGAATCGCCGCCTTGCCGGAAGGCGCGGATGAGTTGGTGCAACGCTTCCCATATTGGAGTGCGTTTGTCGGTGCGCGGGTCCCAATCGGTGGGATACTCTGACCATTTGAGCAGGCGGACTTTGCCGCCGCCGCTTTGGAGAACACCGGCTTCTTTCATGCCGTCAACACTCGTGCCTTTGCTGCGTGAAAGTGTTTCTGCGTCGCCGAAAACACCTTCAGTCCAGCCGTGCTGCTCAAACCAGTGAAGGCAGAATTGCGTGTCGGCATCGAAATCGTCTTCACCAAGAAAACGATTGATGAGTTGCAAGGCGGTGCGGACGCTCATGGGCTTGCCATCGGCTTCAAGCACGGCGGAGTATTTTGAGAAAACAGCCATTCCCGGCCCGATGATGGCCTGTGACAAATCTACCGGAGCGACCGGCGAATGTTCGCCGCCTGCACCCTTGGTCATTTCGTCGAGTGCCTCGGGCAACACGGCATTTAATTCGCGCATAAATTCTCGGCGGGAAATTGTAGTAGAATCCGCCGGGCGCTTGCGACAGACGAGGACGATGCTTGATGCGAGCGCATTCGACTCCATAGCAATTGACCGTGCGGTGCGCTCTGTCCGAACCGGCCATGTGCCTGTAAGTTGTAATCCGGCGCGGCTTACTGCCTCCAGAAAAGTCTCCCACCCGGTGGAAGACGTTCCTGATTGGCTTTCGGTATCTGATTGCTTGAAAGCATAATAAATCGTGCTCACTCCTTCTTGGTGAGCTTTCGCAGCCAGAATGTGCATCGCTTTTGTCATGCCGTTCAAAAAAAACAACTCCGCGCTCTCTTTACTGCCATGACGTGATGGTGTTGCTACCAACTCCTCTGCCTTCGGAACGGAAATGGTAGAGAATAGTGTGCTGAAAATTGGCCTTAAAGACCTTCGCAACCATACGTAGAAAAAATCTGAAAGATCAGCATACCCAATGTTGTCGTAGTAAGGGGGGTCGGTCGAGATGACCTTGCCAGTCGAGATGTCTTGGCTAGAGGCATCCATCTGTTGTGCTTTCCCCGCACCAGATATAGGAAGCACTTGTAAGGACTTAGCTACCCAACCGACAGCTTCGCTCCATGCACAGTGAAAATCGGCCAATGGATTCGCTTCTGGATAGTCCCAAGTCATGGGAATGGCTTGCTTCGAGAAAAGATGTCCGACAGTGCCTCGGGGCATCCATGTCGCAATCGTGTTCCAGTAGTCAGCGCACTTGCTGGCCGCAAATGCTAGATACATACTTACAGCTTCGGCGTATGCCAAAGCACCATCGCCACCTTCGTCAATGCCACGGCCATCGTCAGCAATCCCGGCGGCAATCGCATCCTTGGAAATCTTTGTTCTGACTTCACCAACTAAATCACTAAATGTTGTCAATGCGACCAGTTGTCTTGGCGTGAAAATATCGCCATAGGTCGTCATTCCATAATTCGGGGTTTTGAAGTCCCTTGGATTGTCTGGAAGTGCTAGTTCAGGTTTCCAACCAGGTATAGCTGAATTTACGATCTCTTCATGGTCAAGGCTTGGCGGAAGATAGATATGCCCAGTCTTACCTTCCGCGACCATTGCCATCAACCTAGTCCCCATCCGACCCGCTTTTCCTTCGGCACGGACATACTTGAATGCCATCGGACTACCAGAAACTACGCAAGTAGCACCTTTACGGTTTACCGTCTCAACGAGATTTGGGACTCCACTTGTGCGAACTCGAAACCTAAGAACTCCCCCCTCAACCACTGGCTCAACCCAAGCTTCCTTACCCTTGTTTGTGGAAATCCAAACGCTTGAAATTAGTGGCGCTTTGAAGTTAGAGAATGCTGGGTTAGGACTATTAACCGTGCGCGTCCAGAGCCAAGCGTTGACTTTAAGTTTCTGACCAACGAGCGGCTTTAGGTCGGGCCGCTCCTTCGCCATATCGGCTGTTATCTCGACAGTGGGATAGAGGTGGCCAATACGTTTCTGCGCTTCCTCGTGCATCCATGCGCCGTAGTAGCGGATGTCCTCCGATAGTCCAGAGGCACCGGGCCAACTTTGATTCAAACCAAGTTCATTCTTCGCGCCTTTGCGCTTCTGCGCCAAGCTGACCGGCTGACGACCTGCAAATTTTGGCGGAATCTCAATCATGGCCTTGTTGATAAGCACCGCGACCGGATTGAGATCAGATGCGAAGGCTTCGAGTCCAAGCCGCTGTGCCTCTAATGGGATTGATCCGCCACCGGCAAAAGGATCGTGCAAGGCTGGTAGCTTTTCAGGATTGAATAACTCGTCGGCCTGCGGATGATCTTTGTTTAATTCGCAAACCTCACGCCACGAGCGACGAATCTCAACGCGGGCGCGCTCTATCACTTCCTCGTTGGTGGTGTTTTCCCAAAGCACGAGGTCTTCGATGATTTTGAAAAGTCGCTTCCGCTCCAAGGCTGCGTCCTTCTTGTTTTTTCCGTATTTGAAACCTCTGCCGATGTTCGTGCCTGGGTCATTGACGAGTTGCGCGAAAATGACTGCCCGTGCCGCCGCAAGTGGACGCCGCGCCCACCATAGGTGAAGCGTGCTGGGATGCCCATGTCGGATGGATTTTTCCTTACTCGCCGCTTCATTGATGGCATCAAGTGGCAACGCCACTTCAATCAGCTTGCGCGGAGATTTAATCGGATGGGACATCGGTTAAAGTTTTTCTGCGCGTTCAAGCAACGCATTGAGTTCGTAGTTGACCGATGACACGCCCCAGCCGGGTTCGGTGTCGAACGGGTTGCGCAAATAAAACGGGCCTTCCACGGCGTCACCTTCGCCGACAAGCACGATGGCGAGCAGAAATTTATCTGACTGGTTCAAGGCGTAGAGCATTTCGTTCCGCGTGATCGTCACCGTGCCTGCGCCTTTGACGCGGCCTTTGACTTCAATGTGCCGGGCTTCCGGCTGTTTGCCGTCCACGGCCTGCGGGTAGGAGGTAATATCCCAGCCGCATTTCTGCGCGGAAACATCCATGACGCGACAGCCGCGTGATTCCTCAACGCGGCGAACGGCGTCCATCGCCAGTTTTTCAATGCGGGCGCGGGCGGCGGGGTCGGCAGAAAACATTGCCGCCGTCGCGTCGGCTGGCGGCGTATCGCCGCGCAATTTGCGGAGCAAACCGGCGGGAATAACCAGTGCGCCGCTCAATACGACCGGCGTGGCCGACGTGACGTGCCGCATGGATTGGAGTTCGCGCTTGCGACTTTCCAGCCGGGATTCGAGGTCGGCAATGGTGCGCCGGACGTTGTCCAGATTGGGGCCGATTTCTTTACCGGCGGCTTTGTCGTCCGAAAGTTTTATGTAGCGGTCGGACCAGAAATTGATTTCCGTCGTCAAACGCTCGTGGACTGCTGCGAGCGTTTTGTCCACATGGGCGATGCGGCGTCCGGCAATTTCGCCAAAATGTTCGGGCACGAGCGTGGACGCGGCGAGCGCAAGGGCGCGTTGTTCAAGTCCGGCCGTCAGCCACGGCGCGGCGAGCGTGCCGGCGAGCAACGGTCGTTCGGCAACGGCGAGCGGTTCAAGGTCAAGGTGCGGTGCCCAACCGGCAAAGGTGGCGCTGCCGTCTGGCAGCACGCGGACGAATTGCAGGCGTTTGGAAATGACCTGGCCGTCGCCGGATTTCACTTCATGCGTGAGCAGGAACAACAGCGACGGCGTTTCGCCATCATCGGACGGGTCAATGAGGATGCTGCCTTGCCGGAGCAAATTGGCGTGCTGTTCCAACAACACGTCACTCAACGCGAGCATTACCGGATGGCCGGGGTGAATCATGCTGGCGAACGCAAGGCCGGCGCGTTCCAACGGGCGGACGGCATCCTTGGTGAAACAAACGCGCTCGTAGCGTTTCAACACCGGCGCGAGATCGCGGCGGTTGCGCCCGGTGATGAGCCGGTCGCGCTCGCGCAACACGGCGGGGACATGGGCAATTTCAAAGCGATTAAGTTCGCGGGGATAAATCGAGCCGCCCAGCGATTCAAACCCTTTCATAAAAAAGGAGCGGACGAAATAGGGCTGCAACCGGCGAGCTTCGGCTTTTTCCATTTCCTCCTTCACGGCAAAAAGCCGTTCCGGGCCGAGCGTTTCCTGGGCGAGCGCATTTCGGTCAAGCAACGCGAGCAAGTTTTGGCGGTCAAAATTGTGGTCAATCTTCTGACGGAGTTTTGCCCGCACTTCGTCGCGGTCGCCGTAACGGATGGCTTCAATCAGCAATTCTTTGAGGCTCTTGCCCTCGAACACTTCGCCAAGAATGTCGAACACGCGGCCTTTCAACGCCTCGCTCTCGACGCGGAGTTTTTCGAGCAGGCGAAAATATACGTCGCCCTCGCGGGTTTCCTTGGCGACAAGATTCCACAGATGGCAAACCTCCTGCTGGCCGATACGGTGAATGCGCCCGAACCGCTGTTCAAGGCGGTTGGGATTCCACGGCAAATCGTAGTTCACCATCAAGTTTGCACACTGCAAATTGACGCCTTCACCGGCGGCGTCGGTGGCAACCAGCACGCGGATTTCGGGGTCGGAACGGAAAAGTGCCTGCGCTTCCAAGCGTTTGTCACGGTGCGTGCCGCCGTGGATGGTGACGATGGCATCGTGACTGCCAAGCACACCGGCAATTTTCTCATGGAGATAATTGAGCGTGTCGCGGTGTTCGCTGAAAATGATAATTTTGCGCAGACGGCCTCCGGCGTCGTGCATGTGTTCGTCGCGCTGGAGGATGCGGGAAAGTTCCTCCCATTTGCGATCTTGACCGGACGCGACGACTTCCTTGGCCTGATTCTCAAGCCGAATCAGGGTGTCAATTTCATCCTCCAGTTCGGCAATGGTCTTGGCTGCGGTCGCCTGATCCACGAGCGATTCTTCCAACTGCTCCTGCTCGTTCGCCGTCAGGTCGTCGTCATCATCCGGCACCTCCGGGAGTTCCTGGCTGGCGAGGCCGTCGCCCGGAAAATCGGACGGCGGCGGCGCGGGTGCCAACGTCTCGGCGAGAATCTGCCCGCCGCGACTGGCGATGTTTTCTTCCCGCAGCCGACGCTGGAGGCGTTCGCGGCGGCGTTTCAAGGATTGGAAAATCGCCTCCGGGCTTGATGCAAGCCGGCGCTGGAGCGATGTCAGCGCAAAACCAACGGAGCCTTTGCGCTGGCCGCCGATCTGGTCGGCCTTGCCCATTTCGGTTTTGACGTAGTGCGTGACGGCCTCGTAAAGCGCGGCTTCAATGTCGGACAGCTTGTAATTGACGGTGTAGGCGCGGCGTTCGGGAAACAACGGCGTGCCGTCGAACTTCACCAATTCCTCTTTGACCATGCGCCGCATGAGGTCGCTGGTGTCCACCTTATGCACGCCGTCGCGGAATTTTCCGTAAAAACGGTCGGAGTCGAGCAGCGACAGGAACAATTGGAAATCTTCCTCCTTGCCGTTGTGCGGCGTGGCGGTCATCAGCAACAAATGGCGGGTGTGTGCGCCGAGTTTTTCCGCCAGCTTGAACCGACCGGTTTTTTCCAGCTTGCTGCCGAAAAAATGCGCGGCGAGTTTGTGCGCCTCGTCGAACACGACGAGATCCCAACCGGCGGCGCAAAGTTTTTCCTGAAGGTCATCGTTACGCGCCATTTGGTCCAGCCGGACGATGAGATGGTCAATGTCTTCAAACGGATTGCCGCTGGGCGTGGCGGCTTCCAAGTCTTTGGTGAAGACGCGAAATTCGAGGCCGAATTTTTCAAACATTTCATCGCGCCACTGCTCGACTAGGCTGCCGGGGGCGACGATGACGATGCGGCGGGCATCGGCGCGCATGATGAGTTCGCGGATGTAAAGGCCGGCCATGATGGTCTTGCCCGCGCCGGGGTCGTCCGCCAGAACGAACCGCAACGGCTGGCGCGGCAGCATGGATTCATAGACTGCCGTGATCTGATGCGGCAACGCTTCCACGTTGGACGTGTGAACGGCCATCATGGGATCGAACAAAAAGGCGAGGTCAATGCGCTTGGCCTCGACGACGAGCTTGAAAGTTTCGCCGTCGCCGTCGAATGACCAGGGGCGTTCGGTGGTCGCAACCGTGAGGTTCGGTTCGTCGGCGCGGTTGATGAGACGTTCCTTGAGCGTGCCGTCGGGCGTTTTGTAAAGCACCTGCACCGTTCCCTCGGCGATGGGCACGACCGCCACCACGCTGCCGATGACGGCAGGCTCAAGCCCCGCGAGCGGGACGCCCGGTTTGATGTCTTCAATTTTCATGGAACATCGCGCTCAAGTGTTTGTGGAGGATGGAGAAAAATGGCGCGCACTGCACGGAGAAATTTATTCGGCGAAGGCGTGCCGGTGGCAGCGCCACTGGCAAACGGGCCTTCGATGGCGAGCCGCTCCTTGCGGAGCGCCACCGTTTTGTGGGTTGTTGTCAGCCTCGCCTTGACCATCGGCATACCTCGCCAGATAATCGGCTCATGAGTTTTCTTGAATGGCTTTCATCATCCATCTCGACCGCTGTCGTTTTGGCGGTGCTTGGGTTCTTGGCACGACATTGGTTAATCACACGGATTACTAATTCCATCAAACACGAATACGACAAGGAACTTGAAACGCACAAAGCCGATCTGAAACGGGATTACGATGTTCAGATTGAAAAATTGAAGGCGGAAATCGCCGAGAAAAACTTCCGGTTTTCTCACACTTTTGAACGCACTGCTGATGCCATTGCTACGACATACGCAAAACTCATTGCCGTGAAAGACGCCGCAGATGGTTACACTTCACTCATGGAGCCAACTGGCCAGGAACGCCAAAAACGGGCGGAGAATTACAGTCAATTGACGCAGGATTTTTTGACGTATTTTTTGCCCAAGAAAATTTACATCCCGAAAGAAACTGCCGACAAGATTCGCATTTTTCACAACACGATGCACGCAGCCGTGCTTCAATACAATATGGCGATGGCTGAAAGTCGTTCTCAAACACGCCACCCTGATTCATACGGAAAATTATTTGATAATTTTTTTAAAACCAGTGATGCGGTGCCGAAGCTGCTCGGATTATTGGAGGATGACTTTCAAAAACTTCTAGGGTTCCCGATTGAAAAGACCGTTCCATCTTGAAATATTTGCAGCGGAAATCGCATTGCCGGCACGTGGCTTTTCTGTTAAAAACTTCAAGCTTGGAAGTGAGTGCGGACACTCACCGCCCCGGACACCTACACATATCTACACAACAAAGAATCCGCCAACTGCATTTTGCTGCACCTAAAAGAAACACATGAAACCACTGAATACATTGAATCTGTTGAACATCCTGTGTTTTCAACCCTTCCGTGATTTGGCCTGAACGAGTTCGAATCTCACCGCCCCGACCATTTTTAAAGGGTTTCCAATGGGGGCCCGATTAATTTACTCCACTGATTTACTGCCTTTGATTCAGAGATCCACCCGCCCCGATGCGAACCGGTGAAACTGGCGAAGCTTTTGTATTTGCTTGTGTTGAGGTTTTCGATGTTCATGATGACTTGTCGTCCAGCTCACACAATCACCCAATGGTTGACTGCCAAATCGAGGCAAATCCAAAACATCTGATTGTCGCCCTGCCTTCCATTGTTGACAGGCTGGACGTGGACCAACTTTTTTCACGACCACAACCATTAGAAGTAGAGCTGGGCTGCGGCGATGCGTCATTTCTCATTGAATATGCGCAACGGAATGGGACAAAAAATTTCATCGGCGTTGAGCGATTGCTTGGACGGATGCAAAAACTCGACCGCAAAGGTCGCCGACTCGGCCTGACCAACACCCTGGGCATCCGCATCGAGTCCGCCTACTTTCTGCAATACCTATTGCCGCCACACACCGCGGCGGCCCTGCACATTTATTTTCCCGACCCGTGGCCCAAAAAAAAACACCGCAAGTTCCGACTGATCGGAGACCGGTTTCCCAACCTGGCCCACACGGCACTGCGGCCCAAAGGCACGGTTTTTTTGCGGACAGACGACGCGGATTACTTTCAGCAAATGAATGAAGTTTTCGGCGCAGCGAAGGCTTTTGAAAAAGTTGAAACGCCGGCAGCGCTGGCAGAAATCAAAACGGACTTCGAACGCGATTTTAACGCCCAGGGGATTCCCACCTTGCGCGCCGCCTTCCGGCGACGCGATTAGACATCACACATCAATCACCGGCCCATTACCGCCACCCGGGGGGTTCGGCGGACCGGGCGGACGGCGGGGCTGCACCGAAACGCGCGCGTTGCCGGTCAGCACATTCAACGCCACTGAAATAAAACTGATGATGACGGCTCCAAAAAAGGCGTAACGAAAACTATCCACATGAAAGCTCGGTTCAAGCAACCGGCCAACGAAGTAAAGCAGCAGCGCATTGATGACCAGGGTGAACAACCCCAGCGTGAAAATCAGCAGCGGCAACGCAATCAGCATGAGAATCGGACGGACGAAAGCATTCAGGATACCCAGGAGCAACGAAGCAATGAGTAAATTTTGAAGCTTATTATCATAGCTGATGTGGTTGTGAAGAATCGCCGCCGCCACCAGCACCGCAGCGGTGTTGATGATCCAGCTCTGCAAAAACCGCACCGCTTTTTGGGTTTGGGGATTCATCGTAAAACTGCGGCAAGATGCGCCACCCGCCGCGGAAAAACAAGGAACGATTTAGTTGGATTCGAACACCCAATCACGCCAAATTTCAGCAGCGCGTGAAAATAATATCGTTCATTACGTTTGGATTGGCGGCCCTGGCGGCCAGCGCCGCCACAGTCGTCGCCCCGGCGGCCAAACTCGAAAAACTCGCCGGAGATTTCAAATTCACCGAGGGGCCAACCGGCGACACCGCCGGCAACTTATTTTTCACCGACCAGCCAAATGATCGGATTCTTGAGTGGAGCGCGGATGGAAAGCTCATCACCTTCCTGCAGCCGGCCGGGCGCGCAAACGGCATGATGTTCGACGCGCAGGGCAATCTCATCGCCTGCGCGGACGAGCACAATGAGCTTTGGTCCATCGCGCCGGATAAAAAAGTGACGGTGCTAGTGAAAGAGTTTCACGGCCAATACCTCAACGCGCCCAACGATGTCTGGGTGGCGCCCAACGGGGCGATGTATTTCACGGACCCGTTCTACCAGCGCAAATGGTGGGATCACACCACGATGGCGCTGACCAACGAAGAAGTCTTTTACCTGTCGCCGGACAAGAAGACCTTGCAGCGCGTGACGGAGGATTTGACGAAGCCCAACGGCATCACCGGCACACCCGACGGTAAAAAATTATTTGTTTCGGACATCCGCGCGGCGCAAACGTGGCGTTATGACATCCAATCGGACGGATCGCTGACGAACAAAACCTTGTTTTGCGTGCTCGGCTCGGACGGGATGACGATTGATGCGGAGGGCAATCTTTATCTCACCGGCAAAGGTGTGACGGTGTTCGACAAGGATGGTAAACAGATCGACCACATTGACGTGCCGGAAACATGGTCGGCCAACGTGAGCTTTGGCGGAGCCGACCACCAAACGCTGTTCATCACGGCCAGCGAATCGCTTTACTCGATCCAGCTGCGGGTCAAGGGCGCGAATCCGGCGAAATAAATTTGCATCACGACCGGCGTTTCTTTTTCCGATAACTCACCGGCTTCGCCTCCGGTTTTGTGCCGTCAATCATGTGTTTCAATTCCTTGATCTGATCGCGGAGCAGCGCGGCTTTTTCGAACTGCAAATCTTCCGCCGCCTTCAACATTTCGCCTTCCAGTTCGCGGATGGTTTCGGTCACATCCAGATCGGTCGTCGTCTCGCGCAACAAGCCAGCAGCCGCCGCGTGCTGATCCTCCTGCACCGCGAGGCTTTCCTCGACGGCACGGCTTACGCTCCGCGGCGTGATGTTGTGTTCCGTGTTGTAGGCGATCTGGCGCGCGCGGCGCTTTTCAGTGACGGCGAGAAATTTCCGGATGCTCTGCGTCATTACGTCGGCGTATAAAATCACCTCGCCATTCAGATGCCGCGCCGCGCGACCGGCGGTCTGGATCAAGCTGGTTTCGCTGCGAAGAAAACCCTCCTTGTCTGCGTCCAAAATCGCCACAAGCGACACTTCCGGCAAATCCAAGCCTTCGCGCAATAGGTTGATGCCGACCAGCACGTCGAATTCTCCTTTGCGCAGGGAGCGCAGAATTTCCACACGCTCAATCGCATCAATATCGCTGTGCAGGTATTGCACACGGATGCCGATGTCGCGCAGATAATCCGTGAGTTCCTCCGCCGTGCGCTTCGTCAAAGTGGTGACGAGCGTGCGCTCTTTTTTGTCGCCGCGCTTGCGGACTTCCTCCATCAAATCGTCAATCTGACCTTTCAGCGGCTTGATGGTCACTTTGGGATCGATCAGCCCCGTCGGGCGCACAACCAACTCGGCGATACGGCCCTGTGACCACCCAATCTCCCTTGGCGCAGGCGTGGCGCTGACGTAAATAGTCTGGTTCTGCATCGCCTGAAATTCCAGAAAATTCACCGGCCGGTTGTCCAGCGCGCTGGGCAGCCGGAACCCGTGGTCCACCAGAACCGTTTTGCGCGAGCGGTCACCCTCATACATCCCGCCGATCTGCGGCACGGTGACGTGGGATTCGTCCAGCACAAGCAGATAATCATCGGGGAAAAAATCGAACAACGTCGTCGGGCGCGAGCCGGGCGGGCGGTTGGCGATGTGGCGCGAATAATTCTCGATGCCGGAACAAAACCCCATTTCCTCCATCATCTCCAAGTCGAATTCCGTCCGCATCTTGATGCGCTGGGCTTCGAGCAATTTGCCATCGCGCTCGAATTCGGCGATGCGAATCCCCAGCTCCTCGCGAATGGCCAGCAGGGCGCTTTTCATTTTATCGCCGGTGGTGACGAATTGCTTCGCCGGAAAAATCATGTTGCCCTGCAAGGCTTCAAGCTTCCGCCCCGTCAGCGGCTCAAAGCGCGTCAGCTTTTCAATTTCGTCGCCGAAAAACTCCACGCGCAGACCGTCCTCGCGGCCGGCGGGCCAGACCTCCACCGTGTCGCCGCGCACGCGGAAATTGCCGCGCTCAAAGGCGAGGTCGTTGCGCGAATACTGCAAATCCACCATGCGCGACAGCAGTTGCTCGCGGGAAAGCGCCATCCCGACGCGGACGGGAATGACCATCGCCGCGTAATCTTCCTTGCTGCCGATGCCATAGATGCACGAGACACTGGCGACGACGATCACATCGCGCCGTGTGAACAGCGAAGCCATCGTGGAGAGCCGCATCCGCTCAATGTCATCGTTCACGCTGGAATCCTTTTCGATGAACGTGTCGGTGCGCGGGATGTAGGCCTCCGGCTGGTAAAAATCGAAGTAGCTGACGAAGTATTCCACGGCGTTGTCCGGGAAAAAACTTTTGAACTCGGCGTAAAGCTGCGCCGCGAGCGTCTTATTGTGCGAGATCACGAGCGTGGGCTTATCCACGTTTCTAATCACGTTGGCAACGGTGAACGTCTTGCCCGAACCGGTGACACCGAGCAGCGTCTGATGCTGCGCGCCGGCGAGAATGCCGGCGGTCAGCTTTTCAATCGCCTGCGGCTGGTCGCCGGCGGGCGCGTAATCGGAAACGAGTTCAAACACGCGCTGAAATTAGAACGACAAGGCGGCAGCGTCAAACGCGGCCTTCAGCACGGAAACTGTAACCGCCAGGGCCAAACTCCGTCTCACCCCGCATGAAATTGGTTTCTGCAGCAATCATATGCTTGCTGGCCGCCGCCGTTCCACTCCCCCGGACGATGACGCGAGCGGCCGAATCCATCCGTCCCGGCGAACTCTGGCCGGACAACCGCGGCGAACACATCCAGGCGCACGGCGGCGGCATCCTCAAGGTTGGTGACACGTTTTACTGGTTTGGCGAGGATCGCGGGCAAAACAACGCGCGCGGGCTACGCTGCGTGAGCTGCTACTCCTCGACGAACCTCGCGCAATGGACGTTTCGCAACCAGGTGTTTAAATCACGCAACCCGGAACATTTCGGGCGTGGCTGGGTGCTGGAGCGGCCCAAGGTTTTTTACAACGCGCCGACCAAGAAATTCGTCATGTATATGCACCTGGACGGCCCGTTGCCAGGCGAACGCGGCGGCTACAATCTTGCCCGCGTCGGCGTAGCCACCTGCGACACGGTCGATGGCGACTATACCTATCTAAAAAGTTTTCGCCCGCTCGGGCACGAAAGTCGGGACATCGGTCAATTCGTTGACGATGACGGCACGGCGTATCTTATTTTTGAAGATCGGCCGTTCGGTTTTCGCATCGGCCAGCTTTCGGAAGATTATCTGACGGTGGAAAAGGAAGTCTGCCTCATCCCCGAGCATATGGAAGGCGGCGCCATTGTCCATTATGACGGACTTTACTATGTCATCGGCTCGGAACTGACCGGCTGGCGCGCGAACCCGAACAAATACGCGACCGCAAAATCACTCGCCGGCCCGTGGTCGGAATTCCGGGATATCGCGCCGCCCGAGAAAAACACCTACGGCGCGCAGTCCACGATGCTGGTGAAAATCTCCGGAGCGAAGACAAATTGCGTGATTTTCATGGGCGACATCTGGAAGCCGGATAATTTAGGCGATTCGCGTTATCTCTGGATGCCTTTGGAAATCGGCGGCGGAAAACTGACACTGCCCGAGCCACAAAAATGGACGCTGGACATTGGGACCGGCGAAGCCAAAATTGGAAAATAGATCCTATACCGATGAAAATAAAATTGATTCTCGCAGTCGCACTGGCTGCATTATTCACCGCGCGTGCTGAAATGAAAACTTCCCTTCCCCTCTGGCCGGAAGGCGCCCCCGGCGCGCTCGGCACATCATCCAACGACATTCCCACGCTCACGCCGTATCTGCCAGACGGCACCAATGCCACAGGCGCAGCGATGGTGATCTGCCCCGGCGGCGGTTATGGCGGACTGGCGCCGCACGAAGGCGACGGTTATGCGCGTTGGCTGAACACCCATGGCGTGACATGCTTCGTCTTAAAATATCGTCTTGGATCACACGGCTACCGGCATCCGGCGATGCTTAACGATGCCGCGCGAGCGGTGCGCTGGGTGCGCGCTCACGCAGAGGAATACAAAATTGACACCCACCACGTCGGCATCATGGGTTCATCGGCGGGCGGGCATCTGGCCTCGACGCTGCTGACGCATTTCGACGGGGGCAACACGAATTCGAGCGATGTGGTGGAGCGGCAAAATTCGCGGCCGGATTTGGGAATCCTTTGTTACGCGGTCATCACGCTGGGCGAATTCACGCACAAGGGTTCGTTACACAATTTGCTCGGCACGAATCCTCCGCCCGAGCTGGTGCAATTGCTTTCCAACGAATTGCAGGTGACGCCAAACACGCCACCCTGTTTTTTGTGGACGACGTTTGAAGACCAGGCGGTGCCGATGGAGAATACGATGCAATTTGCCGAAGCGCTGCGCAAAAATCATGTGCCGTTCGACCTGCATGTCTACCAAAAAGGCGGACATGGCATGGGCCTGGGCGACAAAAAGGATGCAAGCTCGCCACATCATCCGTGGGCGGCGGACTGCCTCTTCTGGCTGAAGCTGCAGAAGTTCGCGAACTGAATCAGAAGCCGCGCAAGTCGGTGCTGCTGCGCTTGGGCAAGCCCGGTGCCGGTGTGCGCTTGAGCACCAGATATTCGATGCCAAGTTCCCGGCAATATTCACGCTTGCCGCCTTTGTCGCCGTCCTCGTTGACGACGTAAATATCCGGCTTCAGACGGCGGATTTCCGGATCGGCGTCCACCCAGCCGGAGCCGGTGGTGACGAGCGCCTGCTTCACATATTTGATTGAGCCAAGAACATAGCGACGCTCCTGCTCCGACAACAGGGGATGACCCTCGCCCTTCAGCAACCGCACATTCGCATCGCTGCCAAGACAGACATAAAGGTCACCATAGGCGCAAGCCTCCTCCGTGAAACGAACGTGGCCGGAGTGAAACCAGTCGTAACAACCGGTAGCAACCACTTTTTTCCGCTCCGGGGCGGACGGCATCGGCGGCGGTTCAGGGAAACCTTTCAGTTCGTCCGCCGTGAAAACGCGATAGGCAATCCGGTTTTTGCGGGCAAAGGTTTCCCGTGCGGAATTAGCCAAAGCGACCACATCAGCCCAGATATCGGCATAAAAATTTTCCGGCAGCTGGTTAAAATCAGCCGTCACGTCCGCCGCAACGACTTTACTTACGTAGCGCACGGCGTTGAGAAAATAACTCCGCTCTGCCAGCGGGAACTTCGGCGCCTTGCCGTTGAGTTTTTCGAGCGCGGCATCCGGCCACAACAGAACAGTCAGTTCACCGAGCTTCGACGCTTCCTCGAGAAAGCGCAGGTCGTGAGATTTGAGGTCGTCAAATCCGCCGCTGACGATGACTTGCCTGGCGTTGCTCATTGGATTTTCAAAGCGAAAGCGGTCTGGCCAGCAAATTTCTCCGGCAAAGAAACGTGCAAGCCGGCTTCATCGCGGGTGAATTTCAATTTATTCCACCAACCGCCACCGACCAGGCGCACGCTGCTGATTTCGCCGAGCCAGCTGGTTGAGCCGACCGCCAGCGTCTTTACCGTGACTTTGCCGCCCTGGGGGATTTCCAGCACGATGGCATAAAGCGTTTTGCCGTCCTTGGACTGGGTAAAACGGATGTCCGCCGCCGAAAACGGTTTTTTCTGCACATCACTCTGGCCGTCAAAATGTCCCTTCTCAAACGTCTGGGCGGATGGACCTTCGCCATAAAGCTTCCACGGACGCGTCGCGTAAATCGCCTCGCCGTTGACCTTCAGCCAAGCGCCGATCTCACTGACGATTTTGATTTCATCCGCATCCGGCTGACCATCGCGCTGGAGCGGCACGCTCAACATCAGATTGCCGTTTTTGCTCACAATGTCCGCGAGCATCCGGATCACCGAGGCGGCAGATTTGTATTGGTGCTTCTTGAAAATGTCCTGATTGTAATGCCACGAACCGATGCAGGTGTCGGTCTGCCACGGCTGCGGCAAAATGCCTTCCGCCTTGCCGCGTTCGATGTCATAAACCATCGCCCGGCGCTGCATTTCGTTTAGCATCTTGTTGTTCATGACCGCCTCATTATGGCCGTGCAACTGGATGCTCGAATTGTAGAAGTGGGCGGCCAGATTGAGGCCAATATCATCGGTAACGCCCCAAAACGGCAGCACGCTGTCATCGAAATAAATCTGGTCGGGATGATAATCATCCCAGAGCTGCCGGGTGCGCTTGAAAAATTTCTCCATATAGGCGGCATCAGGAATACTGCTACCCTTGGCCGGATCCCAGCGCCACTCCAACTTGGTGCCCGGCGGGTGGTTTTGGGCATAGAGATCCTGCGGGTCGAGCCCGTCCCACCAAAGACCTTTACCCGCCGCCCGGGTGAGCTTGCCATCGTAGGGCACGCCGGCCAACGGGCCATCTTTGTCCGCACCTTGAGCCGTTTCATACCATGACCAGGCGTGCGAAGCATGAACGCTCACGGCAAATCGAAGGCCGTTTTTGCGGGCGGCCCTGGCCCAGCCGCCAATCAAATCTTTCTGCGGACCGAGGGCAACGGAGTTCCACGGCTGATATTTGGAATCGAACAAGTCGAAGTTGTCGTGGTGATTGGCCAGCGCCATGAAATATTTCGCACCATTTTCCTTATAGAACTTGAGCAGCTGGTCGGGATTGAAATTGGCCGCCTTCCAGACGTGAATCACGTCCTTGAAACCATTGGTCGAAGGATGGCCATATTCCACCAAGTGCGTTTTATAATCACCGTTGCCTTGAATATACATGCTGCGCGCATACCAGTCGCCGTGTTCCGGCTCGCATTGCGGACCCCAGTGAGCCCAGATGCCAAACTTCGCGTCACGAAACCAGTCCGGCGTCTGGTAATTCGTCAGCGAATTCCAGTCCGGCTTGAACGGTCCGGCGGCAATCGGCGGCAGCTTCAGCAAATCGGTTTGGGCGACCGCCGAAGTGAGTGACAGGACCAGCAGTAGCGCGATGAAATGATTTCTGGATGGTTTCACAATTATTTCGGGGAGACACGAACGTTGATTTTAAACGCGCCGGGAACCGGCTGATCGGAAACGACGATGAGATAACCGCCGCCGCAGCCGGAATACATCGCGCCGAGATACTGCTGCTGATACGCCTTCAGAATCGGCAGCAAGTCCACGCGCAGCAGCGGATGCCGGACGACGCGCGGCAAAAGTTTTTCCCAGCATTGCATCGTGAGATTAAGCGACGCGCCGAGCGCCCTAGCGTCCATGTTCACGATGGCGTCGTAGCAGTCCTGACCGGATTGCCCGAGCTGGGCGACCCACTTGGGCGAAAGGTTTTTGATGCCCAGCGGGCTATAACCATCCGGACGCGGTTCCACGGGAATCAGATGCAAAACCCGGCTCAACCACCGCGCGACCCGGGGACGGTTGCACGACTCAATGTGCGAAGTGAAAACGCCGCCTTGAATTTTGAAATCATAATCGAGCCGGTTCACGCCCGGATAAATCAAGCCGATCATGTCCTGCGAACCGCTCGGCTCAGACTTGCCTTGATTCTCCGCAGCATAAAGCTCGCGCACCAATTCATCGGGGGGACGATTGGGCAGTTTACCTTTCCACAATCTCATTGCGATGGCGCGCGTGCCGCTGGCGATGCCGGAACGATCCATCGGCCGAAAATCCGGTTCAATTTGCACGACGACCATCGAGCCAGGCGGCCGGGGGTTGTGCTTGGAGACGAATGGCTGATCAATCCAGCCGCCGGCAAGTTGCAGGCGGTTGGGAATGGAGCCGAGAAGTTGTTCCACAGGCGGAATTTTCATTGGAAAGGAGTGAGACGATTCGAAAACGTCGCACATAAAAATTCCCCGGCTGGAATCCCAGCCGGGGAGTCTGGAAGCTAATCAGCCGATGCCCACGCGTTTGCCGGCCTTGCGGGCAATGTATTGGGTCTTGATCCACGCGTAGGTTTCTGCGAGACCTTTATTCAAGGTTGTGTTCGGCTCCCACTTGAGCACCTGCTTGATGAAGGTATTGTCGGAATTGCGTCCGGCCACGCCCTGCGGAGCATTCAAGTTGTAGGAACGCTTCATCTTCACGCCGGCGATCTTTTCCACCTTGCTGACGAGCGTGTTGATGGAAACAAGTTCGCTCGAACCAAGATTGATCGGCGTGGCGATGAGTTCATCACAATGCGTGATCATATCGATGCCCTTTACGCAGTCATCGATATACATGAAGCTGCGGGTCTGCTCGCCGTTGCCCCAGATGTTGATGCTCAAATCTTTTTTATCAATCCCCTCGATCACCTTGCGGCACATCGCCGCCGGCGCCTTTTCACGTCCGCCATCCCAAGTGCCGTTCGGGCCATAGACATTGTGAAAGCGGGCGATGAAGGTCTTCATACCGCGTTCATGCCAATATTCCTGGCAAAACATTTCGGAAACCAACTTTTCCCAGCCATAGCCGCGCTCGGCCATCGCGGGATACGCGTCGGATTCCTTCAACGCGCGAACTTTCGGGTCCTGCTGGAGCAGCGTGTTGTAGGCACAGGCGGAACTGGAATAAAAATAACGGCGCGTGCCGGCCTTGTAAGCCGCCTCGACCATGTGGGTGTTGATGAGAATGGAGCGCAGACATTCCACGCGGAAGCGTTCGATGAAACCCATGCCGCCCATGTCCGCCGCGAGATTATAAACTTCAACCGCGCCCTCACAAACGCGATGGCAATTGGCCTCGAGGCTCACGTCGAGGCAAAGGTTGTCCACCCCGGGAACGTGGATATACCACTCATAAAGCGGCTTCTTGTCCACCGCGCGGAGGTTGGTGAAGCCTTTCTTTTTGAAATAGAGCGCAAGATTGCCGCCGATGAAACCGCCCGCGCCGGTGATGACGATCAAATCGTCCTTCTTCAGCGGGGCATCCTTTTCTACGATTCGTTTTGTTTGTTCCATAAATGTTTATCTTAATTATCAAACACGACAAGCCGGGTGGTGGCTTCGGTCAGAATGTTCAAGGATATTTTTAGCGGGTTTTCGCAAAAGGGGAATGTCCACTTTTGACCAATGCATATCCATGTTTGACTTTTAGACACGGTGGGGGCTGGATCCGCACCACCACATTTCCTCGACAGCCGCCGGAAGCAAATTAAAATCCAGACCCATGACTAAACCGACTTTACTCGTTCTCGCCGCCGGCATGGGCAGCCGCTACGGCGGCCTCAAACAGATTGACCCCGTCGGCCCCGCGGGCGAAACCATCATCGATTACTCCATATATGACGCGATGCGGGCCGGCTTCGGCAAGCTCGTGTTCGTGATCCGCAAGGACATTGAGCAG
Organism: uncultured Verrucomicrobia subdivision 3 bacterium; assembly: GCA_903921455.1. The sequence continues at coordinate 29,691 of CAIXPZ010000040.1, forward strand.
CAATTCCGCGAAATCATCGGCACGCGATTTGAGAAGCGCATCGCCGTGGAATACGCCTATCAGGAACTCGACAAGCTGCCGGCACCTTACACGCTGCCCGCCGGACGCAACAAGCCGTGGGGCACGACGCATGCCATTTTGATGGCAGAAAACATCGTGAAAGAGCCGTTCGCGGCCATTAATGCGGATGATTTTTACGGCCAGCACGCCTACAAAGTGCTCGCGGAGCATCTCACTTCCGGCACGCCCGACTATGCGATGGTGGGCTTTATCCTGAAAAACACCTTATCCGCCCACGGCAGCGTGGCGCGCGGGGTTTCGCGGACGGACGCGAACAACTATCTTACTTCGATTGTGGAAATGACAAAAATCGAACCCGACGGCACGGGGGCGAAAAATACGGATGCCGACGGCAAAATCACGAAGCTCACCGGCGACGAGGCGGTTTCGATGAATTTCTGGGGCTTTACGCCCGAGCTATTCCCGCAGATCAAGGTGGATTTTGAAAATTTCCTGAAGAAATCCGGCGGTGAATTGAAATCCGAGAGCTTTATCCCCAGCACGGTCGGCAACCTCGTGAAGGCCGGCGCGGCGAAGGTCAAGGTGCTGCGCTCTGCGGACTCATGGTTCGGCGTGACGTATCGCGAAGACCGCCCGCAAGTCGTCGAGAGCATCCGGCAACTCATCGCGCAGGGCAAATATCCAGAGAAACTCTGGACTTAAGCCGATTTCCAATTAAGTTTTTTCAGGGTGGCTTTCGAGCCACCCTTTTTTTTATCCGGCGTCACCAGTTCTGTGGATGGCAAGTTGAGCCAAAAAGGCGTAGTTTATCGCACTATCCATGATAATACGCCGTTGCTTTCTAAGTTCCGTTTGGCTGCTGGTGCTGCTAGGATCCTCAGCTTGGGTGATGACGAACACCAGCTACGCCAATAATCCCGGCGGCTTTACCACATTAGTGACGACATCCGTGACGACGGGCACGGAAACCGTGAACGGGCACGCGGATCGTTATCTCGACAATGGCATCCTGCACGTCGCCATCCAGAACAACGGCAGCGTGGATTCCATCAAATTCCTCAAACCCGGCAGCCCCGGCACGCCGGCGGCCAACGGCACGGAGACGGTCAGTCAGTCAGGCGTGAACTACGGCAATCACACGGCAATTTATTATTATTGGTATCCCGACGGCAACGGCGATGCGACTTATCTGAACACGGTCACCGGCAGCACAAACATTGATATTGCCTATCTGCGCACTTACAACCCAGCGGCGAACAGCGTGGTCGCGGACGTGGAATTGCACTACGTCCTCGGCAAGGGCAATACGGGGCTATACTGCTACCTCATCATCCGCCATCCGGCGAGCTATGCGAGTTATGCGACGGATTTAAACATCAGCTTCATCCAGTGCATCTGGCCCACGGCTCATGACACTACGAATTTCCTCTGCGAGAACCAGTATCTGGACAACTACACAAAATATGGCCTGGCCACGAACGGCATCAACCAAAGGCGGAACGGACAGCAGCCAAATTTCTGGGACAACTATCACACCCTCGCCGTGACGAATTTCCCGAAGGAAATCCAGCAATACACCAGCGGCGTGTTCGCGGGCAGCACCAACGGAAAATATTCCTTCACGCTCGATTATCCGAAGATCAGCACCTTCGGCATGGCCAGCGACACCAACCAAATCGGCCTCTGGTATGTCTCCGGCGGGCACGAATATCAGAACAACGGCCCAACCGCGTGCGAATATGCCGGCGGTATCGGCGGTCTGATACTCTACGAGCCGCTTATCGCACACTACGCCAACACCGGCCTTTCCGTCAGCAGCAACGCGAACTGGTCGAAGATTTACGGCCCGTGGCTGCTGTACTTCAACAGCCAGTCCAACGGCGCGGCGGCCTGGCTCGATTCCCAGAATCAGGCGCTCGCGGAAAAATCCGCGTGGCCTTATGCGTGGCTGACCAACTCGGTTTTTCAGGCGAAAAATCAGCGCGCCACGATCAGCGGTAAACTCGTCATCAGCGATCCCCTGCGGCCGCAGGCGAACGCGGCGGGCGCGTGGGTCGGCGTGGCCACGCCGGACGATGGCACGGAAAACGCCAGCGACAACTGGCAGTTTCAGTCCGACGGCTACCAGTTCTGGACGCAATGCGCGGCGGACGGCAGTTTCACGTTGCCACCGGTTACTACGTTCTCGCCCTACGGCGGCAACGCGACTTACAAGCTGTATGCCTACTGCGGCGGCACGAATGGTTCGGTCGGCGAATTTCAGACCGGGCCGTTCACCTTCGCCCCGGGCGCGGTCACGAACCTCGGCACGCTGACTTGGGAAGTTCCGCACGCGGGCAATTCGGTTGTCTGGGAAATCGGCTATCCCGACCGCACCGCCGCGAAATTCCGCCACGGTGATGAATACGGCATCCCCGGTCTGTGGCTGCGCTTCACGAATGAATTCTCCAATCCGCTGGAATATTACATCGCCAGCAACAACTGGGCGACGGCGTTCAACTTCTGCCAGACGATTGATTTCATGTCCACCGCGCCGTGGAAATGGCATCTGAATTTCAACCTGCCGAGCGTAAAGCAGGGGACTTACTGGCTGAACATCGCCTACGCGGCGGCGGATTCGATCCAAGTCATTCGCGTCAACAACGACGCCGGCAGCGTTACCACGTTTCGTCCGGACAACGGCACGCCGAGCGGCGACACGTATCTGCGCCAGGGCGTCCACAGCAAATACACCGTGGCCCATGTGCCAATTCCTTCGACGCTGCTCAACGTCGGCGCGAACGTTATCACGCTCGATCAGGAATATCATACCGATCACGGCCGCGTGAGCATGATGTATGACTACCTCGACTTAGAGTCGCCATTGCCGCAGTTGACGTGGCGCGGCGACGGCGTGACGAACAAATGGGACCTCGGATTTTCGACGAATTGGTTCGACGGCACCGGGCCGGCGACCTACGTGGACTTGAGTTCCGTGGTTTTCGACGACACCGGCTCCAGCAGTCCTTCCGTATTTTTGGCCAGCCCGCTGGAACCCGGCTCGGTCACGGTGGACACCGATAAGGATTACACCTTCACTGGCGGTTCGCTGTTCGGACAGATTCCGCTGACCAAAACCGGCACCGGCACGTTGGCGCTGAACACCACCAATTTCTACACCGGCACCACCACGGTCAGCAACGGCGCGTTGCTGGTCAACGGCAGCCTCACCAGCCCCGTCACCGTGGTCAACGGACTGCTCGGCGGCAACGGCACCATCGCCGCCAACGTCGCGTCGTGGGATGGTGCGGCGCTCGCGCCTGGCAAAAGCGGCCTGCCCGGCACGTTGACCATCGCCAACACGCTAGCCTCGACGAATTCCTTCGACACCAACGGCGAAACGGTCGTCAACTATTTCACCATCACGAACAATCTGGCACTGACCAACAACGACCTTTATTTCCACCTGTCGGCGCGCACGAACATCGGCAGCGGCACGAATGATTTGATTCAACTCACCGGCGGCACGCTGACGCTGGCCGGGGTCAGCACGGTTCACCCGCAGTTGATCAATGGCTCGCTCACCAACGGCACCTACACGCTCATCACCGGCGGCAGCGCCACGATCGGTTCCGCCGCCAACCTCGCCTGGGGCGGCGCCAGCGGCCCCATGCGGCAAAGCTACACGCTGGACACCTCGGTTCCCGGCACCGTGCTGTTGCGCGTGACGAACAATGTCGGCGTGCCGCCGCTCTCAACGGCGTCGCTCATCTGGCGCGGCACGAACGGAAATAACTGGGACTTGGCCACGACGACCAACTGGTTGAATGGCACGACCGCCGACAAGTTTTATAATTTTGACACCGTCACCTTCAACGACACCTCGACGAATGGCAATGTCGTCATTCCCGGCGTGGTGCAGCCGACGTGGCTGACGGTTTCCAACGCCACGCGCGCCTACACGCTCCAATGCGTGGGCTTGATCGGCGGCACCGGTTCGCTCATAAAAAACGGCACCGGCACATTAATGTTGTCCAACGCACAGTTCTCCGTCAGTTCGACGCTCACGTCCAATTCGCCCAACGTCGCCGTCAACACGGCGGGCTTGGTGACGAACATGCTGGTCAGCGGCACCGGCATTCCGGCGGGCACCACCATTGCTGCGATTGTGGACCCGGCAAATTTGATTCTCTCGCAGAGCGCCACGACCAATCTCACCGTCAACTTGAGTTACATCGCCGCCAACACTTACAGCGGCGGCACGATCATTAACAGCGGAACCGTCTCGCTCGCCAACGACCTCGCCAACCAATACGCGTTCGGCAGCGGCACCGTCACCTTGAGCGGCGGCACGCTGAACATGCACAGCGATTTCAATTCCTACAACAATGCGTATTGGAATCTCAACGTGCCCGCCGGGGCCACCGGCACGTTCAATCCCGACGCTCGTTGTGATTTGTATGGCAGTCTCACCGGCAGCGGCACGTTGAATCTGGTGATTCCCTCCACGCGCACCGGTTTTCACGGCGACTGGTCCACATTCGGCGGCCGGCTCAACATCAACACCGGCGATTTCCGCATCGGCTCCGATTATTCGTATCCGGGATTTCCATCCAGCATCGTGACGCTCTCCAACACGGCTGGAATATATTTTGCAGGCATTCTGAATAGCGGCGGCGGCACGGTCGTGGACATCGGCACACTCTTGGGCGACAGCACGGCGTTTTTGCAGGGTGGACCGTCCACGTCCGGCAACCGGCCGTTCACCTGGCGGATTGGCGGCCGCAACGACAACAGTTTTCTCGGCGGCGTCATTTCCGAACAGACGCCAGGAACCACCGTCACCTGCCTGAACAAAATCGGCGTGGGCACGTTCACACTGGCGGGGAATAATTCCTACTCCGGCAGCACCATCATCGGTGCGGGCACGTTGCAAATCGGCAGCGGCGGCACGTCCGGCACCCTGGGGACAAACACCCTTTTGAATTCCGGCACGCTCGCGTTTAACCGCAGCGACTCAGTCAGCGACTCGGCAATTAGCCTTGTTGCCGGCGGCGGCAACTTCGCGCAGAACGGCTCCGGCATATTCACCTTCACCAAAGCGCAGCCATACACCGGCTGGACGCTGGTGAACGCCGGCTCGCTCGCACTCTCCAGCGGCGGCGCAATTGCCAGTTCGGCAAACATCGCTATCGCGGCCGGCTCGCTGTTTGACGTGAGCGGCACGACGACGGGAAACATCACACTGGCCAGCGGACAGACCTTGTCCGGGAGCGGCGCGGTGAAAGGCAATTTGGTCGTCGGCAACGGCGCGACCCTTTCACCCGGCAATCCGCTCGGCACACTGACCTTCAGCAACAGCCTCGCCCTCGCCAGCGGCAGCACGGCGCTGATGGCCGTCTGTCATTTGCCGCTGACCAACGACGCAGTCAAGGTTTTCGGCGCACTGACCAATGGTGGCACCCTCGTGGTTTCCAACACCAGCGCGACGGCGCTCGCGGATGGAGATTCATTCAAGCTGTTCACCGCCGCAAGTTATAACAACTCCTTTGCCAGTGTCAGTTTGCCGGCGCTCCTGCCGGGCCTCGCGTGGAACACGAATACGCTAAACTCCGCCGGTTTAGCCACCGTCATCAGCATTGTGCCGCAATTCACCACGACAACGCTCCAAGGCACGAATCTGGTGATACGCGGTAGCGGCGGATTGCCCAACGGCAATTACTACGTCCTCGTTTCAACGAACGTCGTCCTGCCCCGGATAAACTGGACGCGCATCGCCACGAATGCCTACGACACCAGCGGCAACTTCAGCTTCACCAACAGCATGGCCGCCGGCTCGCCGCAGAAGTTCTTCCTGCTCCAGTTGCCCTGAACGGCCCATCACCAGTTTAGTGGATTAGTTATTCGGCGGCAGATGGAGTATGTTTTGAAATTAATCAATGAATAAGTTTTTATCACGCTTGGCCGCTTTGGCGTCTTTTCTGGGGTGGGCAATTCCCACCTTGGCCAATATTCCCGGCGGGGGGACCGGCGCGGGCGCGAACGTCACGCTTACGGACAACGGTTCCACCGTGACGATCGGGAACGGCATCGTTGCCATCGTCTGCACCAAGTCCGCCGGCCAGATCACCACGCTCAATTACACTTTCAACAATAACGGCAGTTCGCAGACGCTCAATCTTCTCTCCGGCAACCCGAACGGCGGCAAGCTGTATTGGGAGAACAGCAATAATCAGGGATTAACTTTCACCTATGCTCTGGTGGTGGATCCGGCGTCCAATGGCGGAAATTATGCCGAGATTTCAGTGCTTACCACGTCCGAAACGAACTCGGTTTTGGAAGTCCACTATTCACTCCTCCGCGGTTCGACCGGATTTTACGTCACGGCGATTTGGTATCACCGCAGCATTGACGGCGTATTCGGATTGGGCGAATGCCGCGACAACATTTACGCCGGATCCATCTTCAACTGGATGAGCGTGGATGCAACGCGCAACCGACTGATGCCGGTTTCCGGCGGCTCGGCCATCGGCGTGCAGGGCGCGCCGGCGGAAGTCTCGCTGTGGACGAATGGCATATATGCCGGTCAATACGAGGACAAATACAAATACAGCGCGGACTTCGGCGACCAGCGCGTCTGGGGCTGGAGCAGTGTGGGCGCCGGCGGTAAAAATGTCGGTTTGTGGAACGTTTCGGCCAGCGTGGAGTATTACAACGGCGGTCCGCTGAAGCGCGAATTGATGTCCCATATGGGCACCACGATTTTGAACATGGTTAACGGCGGCCACTACGGCGGCGGCTCGGACGGAAATTTTGCCGCAGGCGAAGTCTGGACCAAGGTGTGCGGACCATTCTTCATCTACTGCAACAACGTCACCAATACCATCACTGGCACCAACGCTCCCGCACAGGCGCTTTTCAACGACGCCCAGGCTCAGGCCGCCGCCGAAGCCACCGCCTGGCCTTACAGTTGGTTCAACAACACCAATTATGCCCCCGCCTCCAATCGGGGCACGGTCAGCGGTCAATTGGTCATTAATGACACTTTCAACACGAACGCCGCCGCTTCTAACCTCTGGGTCGGTCTTGTCCAACAACCGGTGACCATCACCAACGTCTATGATTTTCAGGACTGGGCCAAACCCTATCAATTCTGGACGAAGACGGGCACGAATGGCTCGTTCACCATCCCCAACGTCATTGCCGGCACCAATTACACACTCTACGCATTCGGCCCCGGCGTGGCCGGCACTTTTCAGTCGCAGGCCCAAACCAATGGCAGTGCGCCGAACACATTGGACATTCCCGCGTCACCGTTCGGCGTGACGGTGACCGCTGGCACAACGACCAATCTTGGCGCGAAAATCTGGACACCAACACGGGTCGGCCCGACGGTTTTTGAAATCGGCTATCCTGATCGCACGGCCCGGAAATTTCGTCATGGCGAGGATTGGTGGGTGGGCGATATCGGCCCGAGCAAAACCGTGCCAAGTCCGATTTGGGGCAAACATTTGGAATACCCCTTTGATTTTCCAAATGGAGTCAATTACACCGTAGGCCAGAGCCGCTGGACGACCGATTGGAATTATGTCCAGCCCGCCGTAGTCAACAGCGCGGGAGCCTATGGCGGATCCACTTCCAAGATCACTTTCAACCTGGCATCGGCGCCCAGCGGCACAGCTTCACTCTATCTCGCCCTGGCTTCTGATTATCAGGGGCCACTGAGAATTCAAGTCAACGGCACTGACATTGCCATCGGCTCCACCGGCTATTTTCCAGCCTACAGCAGTTCATCGGATCAGAGCGACGCCACCATCCGGGAAGGAATTCACGGGATGTATTCGGACAACCGAATCACCTTCTCCGCCGGTCTCCTGAACACGAACCAGAACATCATCACCATCAACATGCGCAAAGGTGACGACTCGTCGGGTGTGGGCTCCGGCTGGATGAACCACGCGATGTATGATTACGTGCGGCTGGAACTCACAAGCTACGTGCCGCCGCCACCCGCAAGTGCAGTTGCCTATGCGGGGAATAATTGCAATCTGGTTGGATGGCCGGTCACGCCCGGGGCGTCGAGCTACAACATTTTGCGTTCGACAAACTCCGCCAGCGGCTACATTTCCGTGGCCAATGGGGTTACCGGTCCCGTGTGTGGCAGCGGCGCCTTGAATGCAACCTGGCTCGACACTACCGCGGGCAACGGAACTAACTATTATTACGTCGTCCGCTCAGTCAATCCGATTGGCAACAGCGCTAATTCACCAACCAGTTCCGGCGCAACCCCAGCCGCAGGAAATTCCATCAGCGCGCCCGCCGCGCCAGCAGGTCTGGCAGTTAGCAGCGTCGCGCACCAAAGCGTGACGGTGAACTGGAGCGCTGTGTCCGGCGCAAACTACTATTCCGTTTACCGTTCAACCCTTGCGAGTTCCGGCGGCGGTTCATCTAATGTGTTGACCACCATCCTGCTGAACAATGCGCTCACCAACACCAGCTACACCGATGCCTCGCCAACCGACGGCAGCATTTACAGCTACGCCGTCACTGCGACGGGGGCTGGCGGCACCAGCACCAATTCCGCGCCGGCGGTGGGCGTGCCGTTGCCCGCAGCCCCAAGCAGCGTGCCACCGTCGCTCACCGCGAGTTTTGTCTATGGCTCGACGACGAACATCACGCTGAACTGGAAGGCCGTGTCGGGTGCGGTCGGTTATTTCATCTCGCGCGCGACCAGCTCCAGCGGGCCGTTTTTCTATCTGCAAACCGTCACCGAGACCACCTACACCGACTACGGCCTAAACCCGGCAATCATTTATTACTACCGAGTCGCAGCGATGAACGCCGCCGCCGTCACCGGCAACAACACCGATCTGGTGAACAGTCAGCAGGGCTATCCGCCAAGCCTGACCGCGACCGCGACTAATGGACAAATCACTTTAAACTGGGCGGCGGCGAGCGGCGCGACGAGTTATACCTTAAAGCGCGGCATCAGCGCGGGCACGGAAATCGCCACCGTTGTCACCAGCTATACCGGCACGGCCTACACCAACACCGGCCTCGCGAACGGCACGACGTATTATTATGTCGTGACCGCCACCGGGGCTGGCGGCACCAGCGGCAATTCACCCGAAGCCAGTGCCACGCCCCTCGTTGCCGGCGATGGCATCTGGATTTCAACGACCAACGGCAACTGGGGTGACACGACCAACTGGATTAATGGCAGCATCGCCGCCGGCGCGGGCAACAGTGCCGACTTCAGCACGCTTAGTCTGCCGACGAATCTCACGGTCACACTGGACAGCGCACGCACCCTCAGCAGCCTGATCTTCGGCGATGCAACCGACACTTACAACTGGATGCTTTCCGGCACGAACACACTCACTTTGGGTGCCAGCCCAAGCATTAACGTGGAAAACCAAACCGCCATCATCAGCACGCCCATGGCCGGTTCGGCGGGCTTGACCAAGACGGGAAGTGGCATCCTGACACTTGGCGGCGCGACGGATAGTTACACCGGTGGCACAACGCTCAACGAGGGCATCTTCAACCTGGATTTTAGCGTCATCGGGTCACCGACCAACGCGTTGATTTCCCCTCAAGCTTTGACCTTCAACGGTGGTTCACTGACGCTCACGGGTTCAAATTCGGCCGCAAACAGTCAGGGATTTGGCGCGACTACATTGAACAATGGACACGCCAATGTAACTTTGACTCCGGCAGCGGGCGGCACTACTGCGGCGACCTTGGCTACTCTGACGCGGCCCAGCAACAATACCATCAATGGCGGCACCGCGCGATTCAGCACCACGGGAACCGCCACCGTCAGCGGGACCACCAGTTCAACCTTGTTGGCTGATAATCAAGGCAACCCGTATGCAACTTACGGCTTGAATGATTGGGCCGGCACGGACGCGAACGGCAATGTGGTGGCTGCAAGCCTTGAGGAGACCATTAATTCATCGGTCACCTGGGGATCAACGCACACCAGTGCCGGACCGCTCAAGTTTGATAATTCTTCCGGGGCAATTCAACTGACCCTTAGAAGCGCGGCCACCTACACGATTCAGGGCGGCTATTTGATGACGCCAAACTCCAAAGGAGTCACCATTCAAGGGGGCGCGAGCGGCGGGGGCACTTCCTGGATCCGACCATACAAAAACGCCGGTTCGGCCGGCGCAGATGTCACGGTGATGCAGAACAGCACGCAAGGTGATCTCATATTTGGCAGCCTGTTCAATATACCCAACGGCGGCACAAGCGGGGCGCTATTCAATCTGGTCAAGGCCGGCGCAGGCCGTTTGGTTTTAGGTCAAGACGAGGGTTACAGCCGGGTATTTTTAAACGAAGGCATTTTGCAGACGATCCGCGATGGCCAGCTAGGATCCGGAGCAAATTCAGTTGAATTTTATGGCGGCACATTGGAGGCAGCGGCCACGGCGACTTTTTCCACACATCCATTTAATTTCAACACTGCCAGCGGCCTGTCCGTGACGGCCGGCAACACGGCTCTTTTTGGCAACATACTTGGCGGCTCCGGCAGCGTGACGATCGGCGGCGTCTCCGGAGATAATGGCGTAGTGGTGCTAACCAATGCCAACTATTACACCGGCGGCACCGCGCTAAAAAACGGCACGCTGAATATCAATGGTATATATGCGCTCGGGGGTGCGACCTACGGCGGCCTGACACTCAACGGCGGCACGCTACAATATGCGGCCAACTTCACCGGCAACAACGGCTCCGCAGATTTGACCTCCATCGGCACCTCCGGCATCACGCTGGCGTCAGGCGGCGGAACGGTAGATGTAAACGGGAACTCCATTACCTATGCCAATTCGATAGGCAATGGTGGCGGTGGCGCGCTCACTGTGAAAAGCTCGCTGCCAAACGGAATTATAACATTCCTCGGAGCCAACGCTTATTCGGGAAACACCGCGGTCACGAACGTGACACTGATGGTGAACAATCCCAGCGGCTCGGCCACCGGCTCCGGGAACGTGACCGTGCAGAACGGCGGCATGCTCGCCGGCAGCGGCGATGTCGGCGGCTCTGTCACCGTGACTGCGGGGGGAACCCTCGCGCCGGGTAATCCGCTGGACACCTTGAACATCGGCAACGATCTGGTGCTCGCCGCCGGCAGCAAGACGCTCATGCAGGTCCAGCATTCGCCGTTCACCAATAATGCGGCAATCCTAGCCGGCGCCCTGACCGAAGGTGGCACGCTCGTGGTGACAAACATCGGCATCACCGCGCTGGCGGCGGGAGATACGTTCCAACTATTCAGCGCCGCGGTTTATTCCGGCACCTTCAGCGGTTATCAGCTGCCCGCACTGGCCACCAATCTGGTGTGGAACACCAACTTGCTCAACCTGAACGGCACGCTTTCCGTGGCGGCGTATGCACCGCCCGTCATCGGTCAACTGGCCGTCACCGGCACCAATTTGACCATCAACGGATCCGGCGGAATTCCCGGCTGGAACTATTACGTCCTCACCACGACCAACCTGACCGTGCCGAGTTGGACGCCAGTCGCCACCAATCAATTTGACGCGGATGGCAATTTCTATTTCACGAACCCCGTGTCGGCGGGTTCGTGGCAACGATTTTTCCGCCTGCAACTGCCTTGAAACCTCCGGCCCTTAAATCAATTTCCCGACTACTTGCCTTAGCCGGACTGCTCGCGAGGCTCGGCGGCGCTCACAACGCTTTGGCCCACGCACCGTTTGACTGCTCCACGCGCGTCATTTTGCTGGAAGATACCGCCGAGGTCACCATCACGACCGGCCCGATACTCGGTGAAACTTTTCTCCGCCAAACGCAACTCAAGCCCAGCCAGTTGCCGATGGACCATCCGTTCCAGTTAAGGCCGGAAGTGGCCACCAATTTTTTCGTCGTTACCGCAAACGGCAAAATCCTCCAACCGCGCAACGGCAGTGCGACCATTGACAGCCTGGAAACACAATTCTATTTCACCTACCCGACGGCAGGCGCCCATACACTGGCACTGGAAGCAACGTTTCTTTCCACCCTGCCCGCCCCGGCCAGTCTGCCGCTCGTGCTGACCGATGAAAATGCCAACATCCTCGGCAGCGCCATCCTCACGCCAGGCAAGAGCCACGCCGAGTTTGTGCTGCCGGGAAAAAAAATCCCGCCGCCAACAGCCGTCGAGGCGGTCGCACCGACCGCCACCCCGATCGTGGCGACCAAGCCAAGCCCGTCTTTCACCGAATTTCTCCAACTGGGCGTCCGGCATATCCTGACCGGCTACGACCATCTGCTTTTTCTCCTCGCGCTGCTGCTTGGCTGCCGCCGCCTCAAGCCGATGCTGCTGGTCATCACCGGATTCACAGCGGCGCACTCGCTCACGCTCGCGCTGGCGGCGCTGAATCTGATGGCCATATCTCCACGGATCATCGAACCGGCCATTGCCGCCTCGATCATTTTGGTGGCGGCAGAAAATTTCCGGCTCGATGAAAAATCCTGGCAACGCTATGCGCTGACCTGCGGGTTTGGCCTGATCCACGGCTTCGGTTTCGCCAGCGCGCTGCGCGACAGCGGCCTTGCCGGGCGGGGGGGTGACATCGTCAAACCACTGTTCGCCTTTAACCTGGGCGTGGAAATCGGTCAACTGACGGTAGCTGCCGTCGTCCTGCCACTTTTATTCGGACTGTGGCGATGGCCATGGTTCCAGCGCTGGGGTGTCCGGGTGTTTTCGGCCGGCATCATGCTGGTGGCTACGTGGTGGCTGGTGGTCCGCATCGCCAATTCTGGTGAATAGGTTCCGGCTGGCCTTGGTGTAGATTATACCGCATCCGCCACGCATGAATTTTTATTGCCCGTCCCTCACGTTTCGCCTTTGCTCCACAACGGTTTTGGCGGCCTGGCTGACCCTGTCGGCGCAAGCGCAGCGACAGATGGAAAAACTCGGGCGCGGCGTGGTGGCGCTCCACTCAGCCACATCGCAAGCATATGTAGGCTGGCGATTGCTGGCCACGGACCCGACTGAGGTGGGCTTCAACCTCTACCGTTCCGCCAATGGCGGTGCGGGGGTGAAATTAAATCCCCTGCCGCTCACCAACACCACGGATTTTCTCGACACAACGGCGAACTTAACAGTTTCCAACGCCTGGTATGTCGTCCCCGTCATCAGCGGCGTGGAGCAAACTCCCAGCGCCGCCGCCGGCCTCACGGCCAACTCGCCCGTGCGGCAATACATCTCCTGGCCGCTGCGGGCGGTCACGAATGGCGCCGCGCCACCTTACGATGTGAAGTTTTGCTGGGTGGGCGATTTTGACGGCGACGGTGAATATGATTATCTCGTGGACCGGCTGTCCACGACGACCGCCACCAACCAGTTTCTACAAGCCTACAAACGCGACGGCACCTTGCTCTGGCAGATGGACATGGGTTCCAACAGCGTGAACCAATACAACATCGAGCCCGGCTCCTCGGCCATCAGTGTCGGTGACAAAGACAATGTGACCGTCTATGACCTCGACGGTGACGGACGCGCAGAAGTCTGCGTGCGGACGGCGCGCGGCGTGATTTTGCCCGACGGCACCACCGTCACCGGCCCAGACGACACGACGCAATACCTTTCCATTCTTGACGGCCTGACCGGCCACGAACTGGCGCGCACGACGATCACCAACTTGTGGCCCGGTGACGGCCCCCTAAATTCGCGCTTTGGCATCATGTATTGCGACGGCGTGCATCCCAGCCTGCTGATCGAAGGCGAAAACCGGAACGCTTCGCTGGCCTTTCAGCGCGAGGCCATGACCCACGATTACCGCAACGGCCAGTTGACGCGCCGCTGGTTTCACACCCCGGCAGCCGGGGCAAACGAGTCCTGGGGCCACCAGATCCGCATCATGGACGTGAACCACGACGGCATAGACGATTTGATCGAAGTCGGCTCGGCCAAGAATGGCGCGAACGGCCAGCCCCTCTTTGACACGGAACTAATGCACGGCGACAGGTTTCACGTCACCGACATCGACCCGGACCGGCCCGGCCTCGAGATGTTTTCCATTCAGCAGAACAATCCCACGCTGCTGGCCACGGCGCTCATTGACGCGGGCAGCGGCAGCCTGATCAAAAAGTGGTATGCCTCCGGCGTCGTGGACGTGGGTCGCGGCACCGCGCTGGATTTGGATCCGAACCATCGCGGGGTGGAATTATATTCCACGCAGCCCGGCATTTTCGACTGCAAGGGCAACCAGATTTATGCGAACAGCATCTGGCCGCCAGAAGCAATCTGGTGGGACGCCGACCTGTCCCGCGAACTGGAAGACGGCGCGGGCAACGGCGCGCTGAGCCCCGTCATCAACAAGTTTGATCCGAACACCGGCGGGGCGGGGCGCATCTATTCGATCTACGACGAGGGCGTGCATCAGGCTTACGGCGGTCGCGCGGCGTTCTGGGGCGACATCCTCGGGGACTGGCGCGAAGAGCTCGTCCTCGTCGCGAATGATTATTCCGAGCTGCGCGTCTACACCACCAAGCTTACCGCGACGAACCGGCTGTATTGCCTCATGCAAAATCCTGCGTATCGCGACCAGGCCACCTGCAAGGGGTATTATCAGGCCAGTTACGTGGACTATTATCTCGGACTCGACATGCCGCCCCCCGCCCCGGCGCCCATTTCCGACGCCAGACTCGTCTGGCGCGGCGACGGGACGAACGTCTGGGATACAGCCACCACTTTGAACTGGCGGACAAACTGGTTCTATGCCGGCAACGCCAACACCAATCCCGCCCCCTTTAACCCCGGCGATACCGTGCTCTTCGACCTCACCGGCTCGAACAACACCGCCATCACGCTCACCGGTTCACTCACGCCCGGCAACGTGCGGGTGCATTCGCCGAAAAATTTCACGCTCAACGGCAGCGGCGCGCTGACCGGCACCATGGCATTGACGAAGGCCGGCGCGGGCAAGCTGACTTTTGCCGGCACGAATACATACTACGGGAAAACGCTCATCGCCGAGGGACCGTTCGTGGTAAATGGTTCGCTGCCCAACAGCGCCGTCACCGTGCGCGGCGGCGTGTGGCTGGATGGCCGGCTGGGCGGCACCGGCAGTCTCGGCGCGGCGGTCATTTTTCAAGAGGGTGCCGGCGTATCGCCGGGCGCAGGCACCAATTCCCCCGGCACGCTCTCGGTCAGCAACAGCGTCACTTTCGCCGGACGCACCATCAGCGACTTCGATCTCTCGGACAATCCCTCCGGCACCACCAACGACCAATTCATCGCCACTGGCAACCTCATTTTGCAAGGCACCAACACGCTCTACATCCGCAGGCTGAACGCCACCCTCCTGTCTGGCGGTGTATATCCGTTGATCAACTATTCCGGCACGCTTACCGGGAGCTTGAGCAACCTCGTCGTCGCGGGCCTGGCGGGCATTCCCGTCGCCCTCACAAATCCGCCCGGGCAAATCGCGCTGGTTGTGAAAAGTTTCCGCGCGCCCGCCACCATCACCTGGACCGGTGGCCAGAGTGCCAACGCCTGGGATCTCCTCACTTCCAGCAACTGGCTGAATGGCGCGGCTAAAGATCAATTTGCCCCGTTTGACACCGCCCGCTTCGATAACATCGGCACGTCCAACCTTACGGTCACCCTGATCGGCGACTTGAATTGTTCCAACGTCATCGTGGACAGCACGGAGAACTACACTTTGACCGGCAACGGCGGGATCGTCGGGACAGCGGGGTTAACAAAAACCAACTCCGGCACGCTTACGATTGGCGCCGCCAACAGCACGTTCACCGGCAAGACCACCATTGCCGGCGGCACAATGGTGGTTTCGGAATTGGATGCGATCGGTTTTCCCAGCCCGCTGGGCAACCCGCCCGGCGGTTCGACCAATCTCATGCTGGCCGGCAGCAGCACGCTGCGCATCACCGGCGAATCCTACACCGACCGCGGACTGACTTTGAATTCCGGGACGAACACGATTGAAGTCGTCAACGCGGCGGATCAGGTCACCATCGCCGACAAAATCATCGGCTCCGGTGCCCTACTGAAGTCCGGCCCCGGCGGGCTGGCGCTGACTGTGAGCAACGGCTACAGCGGCGGCACGTTTGTCTTTGGCGGCAGCATTTCCCTCGGCAGCGTGGCCGGCAACCAATACGGCCTTGGCAGCGGCCCCGTGACCATCAGCAACGCCACCGTGAACCTGATTAATCTTCAGGCCAATGAAAATTGCGCCTGGAATATTCGCGTGCCAGCCAACGCCACCGCGACGATTAATTGCGACGGGCGATCCACCATGAGCGGTTCGCTCACCGGCGCCGGCACGCTGAACGCCTATTCGCCCTACGTCCGGACAGATTTCAGCGGCAACTGGTCATCCTTCACCGGCCAGATCAACGCAACCGGCGGCAATTTCCGCGTGGGCAATGCCAACGGCTATCCGCTCGCCCGGCTTAACGTCGGCAGCGCGGCGAGCCTCCAGAATCGCATCAGCGGCACGCCCACCATCCCCGTCGGCGAACTTTCCGGCGACGACGGGGCGACAATCTCTGCGAGCGGCAGCAACGACGGCCTCAGCGTCCTCTGGCGCGTCGGCGGGCGGCATACGACCGCCACCTTCGCCGGCACCATCAAGGACAGCATCGGCCTCATCAAAGAAGGCACCGGCGCGTGGAATCTCACCGGGGCCAACACCTACTCCAGCGGCACCACCGTCAACGGCGGCACCTTACTGGTGAACAACGCCGCCGGCAGCGGCACCGGCACCGGCACGGTGACAGTGAACAGCGGCGGGGCGCTCGGCGGCGGCGGCGCCATCGCGGGGTTGGTCACGATCAGCAACGGCGGCAAACTAACTCCGACCGGCACGCTCACCCTCAGCAACAACCTCGTTCTGAACAGCACCTCAATTTCACGCTTCGATCTCGGCGCGATCAATGACCTTGTCGTCGTGAACGGCAACCTCACGCTCGCCGGCAAGCTGGATGTCACCAACTCCGGTGATTTCTTCAGCAGCACGAACGTGATCTTCACCTATTCGGGAACACTCGGCGGGGCGGGATTGACGCTCGGCACGGTGCTGCCCTATTTCAACTACACCATCAACACGAGCACGCCGGGCCAGGTCAAATTGATCGCCGTTTCCACCGTGCCCCTGCCGCCGGCGCCGACCAATCTCGTCGCCACCGCCAGCAACGCCATTGTCTTCCTGAATTGGAGCGCCACGTCCAACACCTTGAGCTACCACGTGAAGCGCTCCTTGGTCAGCGGCGGGCCCTACACGGACATCGCGGTCGGCGTCGCCGGAACAGCCTTCACGGATACGGCCGTCGCCAATAACAACGCCTATTACTATGTCATCTCGGCCAGCAATGGGACCGGCGTGGGAACGAATTCGGCGGAAGCCGGCGCCGCACCGCCCGGTATTGTGCCCGATACGCCCACCGGATTGACCGCCGTGGCCGGCAACCAAATGGTGGCGTTGACATGGAACGCCGCAACGGCAGCCGTGAGCTACAACGTCAAAGGCTCCACCAACAACGGCGGCCCATATACCAATCTCGCCACCGGAATCACGGACACGTCCTGGTATGACACCGGCCTGACGGCGGGCCGCACTTACTACTACGTCGTCTCCGGCGTGAACCTTAATGGCGAAAGCACCAATTCCGCGCAAGCCAGCGCCACGCCCTTCCAGATCCCGGCGGCTTACTGGACCAACCGCATCACCAGCGCAGCTCAAAGCTGGAACGCAAACAGCAACTGGACCAACGTGGCCGCTTTCCCGAACGGCGTCAGCGCGGTCGCCGTGATGAAGGCGGACATCACGGCCACCCAAACCAACAACCTCAATCAAGACATCACGCTCGGGGTGTTCACCCTGGGCGACGCCAACAACACCTCGTCGTATATCCTCGCCGGCAATGGCGGCACGCTCATTTTCGACAACAACGGCATCGCGGCGATGCTCACCCAAGCCAGCACGAGCAAGGGCGACACGATTGCCACCCCGATTGTAATCAGTGATTCTCTCGCCATCAGCAACCTGTCCGCCAACCCGCTGACCTTGGCTGGCGTCGTGGCCGGAACCAACTCAGGGTTGGTCATCAACTCCGGCAACGTCACGTTGACAGCGGCGAACACCTATGACGGAGGTTCCACCGTGAACGGTGGCACGCTTCAAATCACTGGCAGCGGTAATGTCGGAACCGGAAACGTCACACTGAATGGCGGTACGTATTACATGAACAATACGTATCCAGCAAACACCATCCATGTGCCCACGACCGGCACCCTCCAGACTTATGGGTTGATCTACCCGGGTTCCACTTTGACCGGCTCCGGCCAACTCTACCTGAACATCGGCGGCGGTGGTTCTTTTTCACCGGGCGGCAATTGGACGGCCTTTGGCGGGACTGTCACATTTCTAGGTAACAATTGGCTGCGGGCCATGAACGGGAATAATTGCAGCGGCAACGCCATCTGGGACCTTGGGGCAGGCACGGCGGGGATCAATAACAAGAACGGTGGTTACTCGATGCAGTTGGGTGCTTTGTTCGGCGGTTCGGGCACCGGCCTCTCCGGTGCCACCACGGCCACCGCGTATCTGACCACTTACGTCATCGGCGGACGCAACACAAACTGCACCTTCTACGGAAGGATTACCGATGGCGGCGCCGCCGCCACCGCACTGACGAAGGTGGGCTCCGGCACCTTGACACTGGCCGGCACCAACACCTACACCGGCAACACGCTCATCAACGGGGGCAATTTGCAAATCGGTGCCGGCGGCGCCAGCGGCGCGCTGGTCGCCAGCAGCATTAGCAATAACGCCACGCTCGCGTTCAATCGTTCTGATGCCGTCAGCCACGGCGGCAGCATCAGCGGCCCCGGCGATTTGCTCAAGCTCGGCGCGGGCAGCCTGACGCTCACGGGCGCGAACACCTATTCCGGACTGACCCGGGTCGCCGCCGGCAAGCTGGTTTTGACTGATGCCGGACTGATGGCCAGCACGTCTGGGTACAAGCTCACCAACGGCGCTTTGCTTGACGCCAGCACCCTGACCAGCGCGCTGGTGTTGGGCAACGGCCAGACGTTGAGCGGCAGCGGCTCCGTGCTCGGCAACGTCAACGTGGGTGATGGCGCGACGCTATCGCCGGGCGATTCCGTCGGCACACTGATCTTCAGTAACAGCCTGGGGCTCTCCGCCCTTGGCACCACCATCATGGAAATCAGCAAATCGCCGTTCACCAACGACCAAATTGTCGCCCAGAGCCTGGCCTTTGGCGGCACCCTCCTGGTTAATTCGCTCGGCGTGGTGCCATTTGCGGCGGGCGACTCATTCAAACTTTTCAGCGTATCCTCGGCGACGGGTGCTTTTGCCAACATCCAAATCCCGCCCCCCGGACCTGACCTGGCCTGGTATACCAATGCCCTGCTCACCACCGGGACGATCACCGTCGTTGGCACGGGACCGCCGGCCATTGCCTCCATTGCGCCGCAAGCCGGCGGCAGCTTCCGCCTCACCTTCACGGGGCAGCCTGGCGCAGGCTACGAAATCCGCTCGACGACCAACCTCGCGCTGACGCCAATCCAAAACTGGAGTCTGCTTGGCAGCGGCACCTTCGGCCTGTCCCCGGTGGTTTTCGATGATTTAAACGCCACGAATTTCCCGCTGCGGTTCTACGTCATCAGCGTTCCTTGAAGACAATCAAGCCGAGCGCCGCACCACGCTGTCGCGTTGCGACCATTCGGAATTCAAGTGTGGAAAGTCGAGATTGTAATTCAGCCCGCGGCTTTCCGGGCGCATCAGCGCGCAGCGCACGATGAGTTCTGCCACCGTCGCGATGTTGCGCAGCTCCAGCAGGTCCGCCGTCACAATGAAATTCCAGTAATACTCGTGGATCTCCGCCTGCAAGTTGGCCAGCCGCGATTGCGCGCGCTGCAGCCGCTTGTTCGTCCGCACGATGCCGACGTAATCCCACATCAGCCTCCGGATCTCGTCCCAGTTGTGGGAGACAACGACCAGCTCGTCAGCATTCGTGGCGCTGCCCGGCTGCCACAGCGGAATATTAAAGTCTGATTTCCCGCGCGGAATGGAAATGATTTTTTCCGCCGCCCGATGCGCGCAGACCAGCGCCTCCAAAAGCGAGTTGCTCGCCAGCCGGTTGGCCCCATGGAGGCCGGTGCAGGCCACTTCGCCGACGGCATATAGCCCGGCGATGTCTGTCTCGCCGTCCACGTTCGTCACCACCCCGCCGCACTCATAATGCGCCGCCGGCACCACGGGAATCGGTTCCTTGGTGATGTCGATGCCGTAGCGCAGACACGTCTGGTAAATGTTGGGAAACCGCTCGATAATGAATTTAGCCGGCTTGTGCGTGATGTCCAGATGGACGCAATCAGCCCCGGATTTTTTCATCTCGCTGTCAATCGCCCGCGCCACAATGTCGCGCGGGGCAAGTGATTTCAGCGGATGAACCGCGTCCATGAATTCGCGTCCGTCGAGGGCTTTCAGCACGCCGCCCTCGCCCCGCACCGCCTCGGAAATCAAAAATGATTTGGCCTTGGGGTGATACAAGCAGGTCGGATGAAACTGCACGAACTCCATGTTGGCAATGCTGGCACCGGCGCGATACGCCATCGCCACACCATCGCCCGTGGCGATGTCCGGATTGGTTGTGTAGAGGTAAACCTTGCCACAACCGCCGGTGGCTAAAATCGTCAGCGGCGCGGAATAGATTTCCACCCCTCCGGATTTTTTGTCAAAGACATACGCGCCCAAACAGCGGTTCTCGCCAACATAGCCAAGCTTCTGACTGGTAATGAGATCAATCGCCAGATGATTCTCATAGATCTCGATATTCGGCTGCCGCGAGACCGCAGCGAGCAGCGCGCGTTCGATCTCGCGCCCCGTCACGTCTTTAGCGTGCAGAATGCGCCGCTCGGAATGCCCGCCCTCGCGGCCCAGATCCAGCTGCTTCCCTCCGTCCAAGCCGACCGCAGCGGTCTCGGAGAACTTCATGCCCAGCGCGATCAGCTCCGCGATACGCGCCGGCCCCTCCTCCACAATCGTGCGCACCACAGGCTCGCGGCACAAGCCCGCCCCCGCAGCCAGCGTGTCACAAACATGCGACTCGAATGAATCTTCCTTGCTCGTCACCGATGCGATGCCGCCCTGCGCGTAATTGGTATTCGACTCGGCGCGGTCTTTTTTGGTGACGATGGCCACGCGCCCGTGCGGCGCGACCTTCAGCGCGAAGGTCAGTCCCGCGATGCCGCTGCCTAGGATGAGAAAGTCGAACTGTTTCATTTGATTTGCCACAGAGTCACAGAGTTCACCAAGAAAATCAAAGCTCCCCGCACCAAGCGTCTGCGGGGCGGATTAAAGCTGTGCATTATCAATCAATCGCGTCTTCCCAACGAACACCGCCAGCGCCATGTGCGCGCCGCGCTCAACCTGCGCCAGGGGCAGCAGGGTTTCAGGATGGAAAAATTCGATGTAATCCAGTCTCGCGTCCGGCTCGATTTCAATCAGCTTCTTCAAATCCGATTTCAAGTCCGTCCCCGAAACTGATTTTGATTTGCGGACGGCAAACTTGGCGATTTGAATCGCGCACCACAGCACCGTCGCCTGCCGGCGCAAATCGCCCGCGAGATATTTGTTGCGCGAACTCATCGCCAGCCCGTCGGGTTCCCGCAAGGTCGGCGCGACGATAATCTTCCCAGGGAAATTCAAGTCGCGCGTCATCCGCCGGATGATCGCGGCCTGCTGAAAATCTTTTTGCCCGAATACGGAAACATCCGGCAGAACCAGGTTGAACAGTTTTGCCACGACCGTCGTCACGCCCCGAAAATGCGTCGGGCGCGACGCGCCTTCCATCACGCGGCCCAATTTTTCCTCGACGACATAAGTGCTGTATTTGCCTTCCAGTTTACCCGGATACATTTCCGCATCGTTCGGTGTGAACACCACGTCCACAGCGGCTGCGCGGCACAATTTCAAATCACGTTTTAAATCGCGCGGATATTTGGCGAGGTCCTCCGTCGGCGCGAACTGGGTCGGGTTGACGTAAATACTTAAGACCACTTTTCCCGTTTTGCCAACGCGTTGGCGTGCCGCCCGCACCAGGCTCAGATGGCCGGCGTGCAAATATCCCATCGTCGGGACAAATCCAACGCAGACGCCCTGCCGCTTCCATTGCAGGGCAATTTTTTGCATGGCGGCGGCGGTGGAGACGATGCGCATGGCAATGGTTTACCCGAATTCCCCGCCAATTTCACGAAAGAAAAAACCGCGCTGGAAGATCCCAGCGCGGTGTTTGTCCCCCACCCAAAAAATCAGGCTTGCGCGTAAAGATGCGTATGCTTGCTGCACGACTGGTTGGTCGGCGCATCCGGCACGCGGTCGTTGGGCGTCACAATATTATTCGCCAGCATCCAGGCTTCGACTTCGTCGCCGCTGATGTCCGGCAGCATGTGGCCATTGATCTCGACACACGGGCTGAGCATCTGGCCGCTCTTTTCAACCATTTCCGCGCGCTGCGCCGGATCGTTGATGATGTCACGATCCTCGAACGGCAGGTCGTATTTCTTGAGGATGGCGCGGACACCATTGCTCCAGCCGCAGGTTGGTTTTAAATAGGCGATAATTTTCGGTTTGCTCATAGGTTAACAATAATTGGCATTACGATGACAATATAGTGCCACAGATAAGAACCGGGGGCAAATTTTCTTTCAGCAACACTCCACGAACCACGCCCCGCCATGGGGGGACAACCGACGGGATGCGCAGCAAACCCCTTAAGCTCAAGCTTCAGCGGTTTTTGCTGGATGTTTATTCCGATGCGCCAGAATTTTTTGCGACGGCGTGAAATTGGCGATGAATTCACGATAAAATTCCGCGAACGTCCCGGCAGCCAGATGCGCCCGCGCATCGGCCATCACCTTCAAATACATGTGCGAGTTGTGAACGCTCAACATCCGCAGGCCGAGGATCTCGTTCGCCCGCAGCAGATGCCGCAGGTAGGCGCGCGTGAAATGCTTGCAGGCGAAGCACTCGCAATCGTCCTCGATGGGACGGAAATCCGCCTTATAACCGCCGCCCTTGATCCCCAGCGCGCCGCGCCGCGTGTAGGCCGTGCCGTTGCGCGCCACGCGCGTGGGCAGCACACAGTCGAACATGTCCACGCCGCGCGCAATCAGCTCAAGCATCTGCGCGGGCGTGCCGAGCCCCATGGCATAGCGCGCCTTGTGCTCGGGCAGATGCGGGACGGTGAATTCAATCGCCTGCAACATCTCCGGCTCCGGTTCACCGACGCTCACGCCACCGATGGCGTAACCGTCAAAATCCATTGGCACCAGCGCCTTGGCGCAATGCTCGCGCAAGGCGGGGTTATTGCCGCCCTGCACGATGCCAAAAACCTTCTGCCCGTCCGCGCGCGGCTGTTCGCGGCATTCGCGCGCCCAGCGGATGGTGCGCTCGACGGCAAGGCGCTGCTCCTTAGCGGGCGCGTCGTGCGGCGGACACTCGTCGAATACCATCGCGATATCCGATCCGAGCACGCGCTGGATTTCCATGGCTTCCTTCGGGCCGATGAACAGCAGCGAGCCATCCAGGTGCGAGCGAAATTCCACACCGTGTTCCTTCACCTTCCGGATTTTGGCGAGACTAAAGACTTGAAATCCGCCGCTATCGGTGAGGATCGGCTTATGCCAGTTCATGAACTGGTGCAGACCGCCGGCGGCGCGGATGATGTCGAGTCCGGGGCGCAAATTCAGATGGTAGGTGTTGCCGAGAATGATCTGCGTGCCCATCTCGTTCAGTTCGCGCGGGTCGAGCGCCTTCACGGTGGCCTGAGTGCCGACCGGCATATACACCGGCGTATCCACGACCCCATGCGCGGTGGATAATTTGCCGAGACGAGCCTTGGTCGCCGAATCCGTTTTAAGCAGTTCAAACATCGCGCGAAGGGTAAATTAAATCGGCGCGAGCGGAGATAAAAATTATTCGCCGGACAATTCCGCGAGGGAAACATCCACCAGCAGGTCAGCAGCGATTTTTTCCAGATCCTTTTTCAACGCGGCAAGATGGCAGCGTTCGGGCAACTGCAACCGCGCACTGGCCTTGAACAAGGTTTCGCCGGACATCGGCGCGCTGCCGACTTCGCTGGAGAATTCCTCAACATTGACCCCGGCGCGGGCGAGGGCAGCGGTGATTTCACGGACGATCCCGGGGCGGTCGCTGCCCACGATTTCGAGCTTGGCCTGCCGGCCGGCAGCTGCGACGGACCCGGATTGATCGGCGCGGAAGAGAATTTGCAATCCGTTTGCCTGCAGCTTGTGCAAGGCGTCCTGCAAAGCAGATTTTTTGTCCGCCGGAATCTCGATGCGCAGGATGCCGGCGAATTCTCCGCCGAGCCGGCACATGCGGCTTTCCAGCCAGTT
Organism: uncultured Verrucomicrobia subdivision 3 bacterium; assembly: GCA_903921455.1. The sequence continues at coordinate 54,112 of CAIXPZ010000040.1, forward strand.
ACCACCGTGATCAGCCACGACCCGTGCGATGGTTTCCACCAAGCCCGTGCGGTCCGGGCTGATGATGGTCATGACAAGGGGAAGTTGCATGGCGAGATAAGTTCAGGCCTGGCTGGTGATTTTACTCCAATCCACGCCCTGTTTGCCGGCGTAGATGGCGAAGGCTTTTTCATTTTGGATCAGCACCGCCCGCACGACACTGGAATCATCGGCCCGCCCCAGATCGAGAATTGCACTGGGGATGATCCCGGTTTTTTTGTGCGCGTAAATCAGCGCGAACACCGCCTGCGCCACGGCAACGTACGGCAGCTCCTTGTAAGCACCCTCGACCGCGTCCTCGACGGCGTCGGCGAGAAACTCCAGCTGGTCCACGAGGTACGGAAATTTCGGCGCATTTATCTGCGTGAACTCCAGCTTCCACTGCGGCAGATGGCGCAAAACATTTTCTGCGAGCGCGGGGGTGATGGCGGCGGCACCGTTATTTACGAACTTGGCAATTTCAGGCATGAGCGCAATCTAGTGAATGCGGCGGGCGCGTCCAAGTGAAATTATTGGCGACAAAAACCGCCGCCGACCTGTGCGGCCGGCGGCGGTTGGCGGCGGTGGAATAATCCTGACCGTTCAGGCCAGCTTGTAATACTGCTCCCAGTCCGGGCGGGGCGGCACGCCGGCGAGCAATCCGTTGGCCACCTTGTGATTGGTGATCTGCTTCGTCGCCGGGTCAAATTCCAACTTCGCATTCACCTGCTGCGCGATGATGCCAATCGCCATCGCCTGGCACAACGGCCCGGCCACCGCGAAGTTGGAGCGGGTCTTTTCCTCGCCTTTACAGGCGCGGAGGAAATTCACGTAGTGGTTCGACGGGCTTTTCGGCACCGGCGGCAGTTTGGACTGAATTTCTTTTGCTTTCTCTGACGGTAGCATTTGCAACGTCGCGGCATGCGACCCCCCTTTGAACGTCAAACCATCTCCATAGATGACCTTGCCCGGCGGACGTTTTTTCGTATCAATACTGCCGGTCGAAGGGGGCGGAATATTCGGATCCACGACGGATTCGCCCATGTTGCCGGGTAACGGCGGTAAATTTTCCTGACCGTCATACCAGGTCAGTTCCACCGGCGGTTGCGAACCGCGCGCGGGGAAACGAAATGCGAGCGTCGAAGCCTGCGGGAAAATAAACGGGCTGTAGCCTTCCAACTTCACTGCCTCTACTTCCGTCGGCAGGCCCAGGCTTAGAAACTCATGCGCCGTGTCGAAGATGTGCGCGCCCCAGTCGCCCAGCGCGCCGTTGCCGAAATCAAACCACGAGCGCCACTCGCCATTGACATAGCCGTGGTTGTAGGCGTGCTGCTGCGCGGTCGCCAGCCAGACATCCCAGTCAAGGCTGGCCGGCACGGGTTCTGCCGGCAACAAACCGGCCACTTTCATGCCATGCCAGCGGCGCTTGCTGTTCATGAACGCGGTGATCTTGGTGACATTCTTGATGATGCCCGCCTCGGTCCACGCCTGGAACTGAAAATAATTCGCCTCCGAATGGCCCTGGTTGCCCATCTGCGCGGCAACATTGTATTTTTTCTCCGCCGCCATCATCAACTCGACTTGCCGGAAGCTGTGGCCCATCGGCTTTTCGCAATAAACGTGTTTACCGAGCGACATCGCCAGCATCGCAATCGGGAAATGCGAGAAGTCCGGCGTGCCGATGCACACGGCATCGATCTCCTTGCCCAGCTTGTCAAACATCTGCCGGAAATCCTGGAAGCGCGGCGCGTTGGGAATCAGCTTCAAAGTCTTTTGCGTATGCGGTGCGCCCATGTCCGTGTCGCACAGCGCGACGAAATTCACCATGCCGGTCTTGTGAAACATGGCGATGTCCTCCCCGCCGCGATTGCCGATGCCGACGCACGCGAGATTCACTTTTTTGGTGGAACCGGCCGCCATCAACAGGCGTGGCGCAAACACCGAAGCGGCACCGGTCGCCAGCACGCCTTTGAGGAACGAACGGCGGCGCATCTGCGCGATGGCCAGTTTTTTGATTTGATTTGATTTCATAGTGCTTGTTTTTTTGAGATTCAATTCGCTGGGAGTTCGTGGATCTTTACGTTGCGGAAGGAAACTTCGTTGCCGTGATCCTGCAGCAAGATATGGCCGTCCGCCCATTCGCCAAAATTGGGAATGTTGTGATACTTGCTCGCGGCGACCGCCGCGTGAAACGCGTCCGAGTTGCGATCAAACTCCACCGTCTTCTCGCCGTTCAGCCAGAACGTGACATGCTGTCCCTGCGATAATATCCGCGCGTGGTTCCATTCGCCGATGGGGAGAACTTTTTTATCCTTCGGCGCCGGAATTAGATCATAGAGTGAGCCGATGGTGCGGTCGCCATCCTTGCCAAGCTTCGCATCCGGATGCCGCACATCGTCTAGAATTTGAAATTCCATGCCGATGGCCGAGCCAACCGCCGTCGGTTTGCCGGTCTTCTTGTCAATTGGCGACAGGTTCGGCTGCACAAAAATCTTGATTCCGCTGTTTGCGCCGGGGGTGATCTTGAAATCTGCCGAAAGCTCAAAGTTCGCGTAGCGTTTGCGCGTGATGATGTCGCCGGCAGCAGCGGCCTCCTCGCCGCCGTTCTCATGGACCGTGAGCACACCCTGTTTCATGGCCCAGCCACGGGCTGGAAATGTTTCCGACTTGGCGCTGCGCCAGCCATCGGAGTTTTTGCCGTTCCAGAGCAATTGCCAGCCATCGGCTTTCTCCTGCGCAGTCAATGTGTTTGGTGCGGGGGCAGCGGTTTTCGGTTCCACATAGTGCGGATTCGTGTAAGCGCCAGGTGCGGCAACCTGTATGTTTGGCGCCACATCGGCCGAAACCTCGCCGAGCGCCCACTTGATGCCCCCCACCAGAATTTGCTGGAAGGACGGATTCGTCCAGACATCCTCGCGATGGCCCATCGCCGTATACCAGACGCGGCCGTTGCCTTCCTTGCGCGCCCAGGTATTCGGATACGGCGGGCGCTCATACATCGGGCCTTTCATGTGCGGCGCATCAATCACCGTCAGGCAATGGTCGTCCGGCGCAAAATCTTTGAGCGAATACCATTCCTCCTGAAACGCAAAACTGTCGCCGATGTTTTCAAAACCGGGGAACTTGGGATCAATCACCCGGTTCGTCGCCACTTGCTGCGCGCCGTGGATGATGAATTCACCGCCGATGAAACACGCATAAGGATCGGCGTCCTTGCCATGGTTGGCGTAGCGATCCGGACCTTTTTTGGATTCGTTGGCCGTGTGAAACGTATCGGTGGCTGAGTGCGTGCCGATAAAACCCTTGCCGCCGTGAACATAGTCAAACAGCGCCTGCTTGCCGGCGGGCGTCATGGGCGGCTGTTTGTCGGTGCCCTCACTGCACAAATCGCCCGTGGTGTAAAAGAACACGGCATCAAACTGCGCGAGATAATCCGGACTGAACTTGGAGCCATCCTTGGAAAAGGTGAACTCCCAGCCATTCTTCTGGCCCAAGTCCAACAGCACCTTTTCGGCGAAGCTGGGCTGGCCATTTTTCCAGGAAATCACCGGATGTTCAAACCCGCTGGATTTAGTGAAGAACAGGATTTTCTTGGGTGCTGCGGCGGCAGTGAGTGCTGCGGCCAACAAAAAAACGATGGTGACAGAAATAAACGAGCAGAATTTGGAGGCTTTCATTTAATTGTGGAATCGGACGCATTATGCCAAAGGTTGGTTACGAAACAACCCTTGAATCGCGGTTTACTTGGCCACTTGGGCAGCGGTTTGATTAAGGTGTGCTGGCTGGCCCGACGGCGGCATCGCCTTTAATCTCCCGAATGCGCAGGTTGCGGAAATAAACCTTCAGTCCCACTTTCTTCGTGTCTTTGCCGACGCCATGCACCTGCAGGGCGATCACACCGCTGGGCGTGACGCTGTCGCTGATGCTGGCGCGCGGTTCGCCATTCAGCCAGGTTTTGATGGAAGCGCCGCTGGCAACGATGCGCAGTTTGTTCCAATCGCCATTCTTGCTGACGGCCCGGCCCTGAACGGAAAATTCCTTGCCGTCGCCGCCTTCCGTTCCCGGAAACAGCCAGCCGCGCCGCGCTTCGTCGTAGATGCCCGCCGTCCACATGCGCCCCCGGGCCGCGTCCATGTCGATTTCGCATTGGTAGCCATGAATTCGATCCGCCGCAAACTTGAATTCCTTGCCGCTGATAATGGCATTGGTCGCTTCTGGAAAAACTTCGCCGCGAATCTGAATGCCGGAATTCAGCAACGGATCACATTTGAATTCCGCCACCAGTTCAAAATTGCCGAACGACTTGGTTGTGCAGAGAAAGCTGTTGCCCGTGCCGGAAACCGATTCGCCGATGAGCACACCATCCTGAACTGAATACTTGGCCTTGCCGCTGTGCTCGGCCCAACCGTCAAGATCTTTGCCGTTAAACAGGTTGATCCAGCCCTCCTCGGCCCGAAGGACGATGGCGGTGGAAAAAAACAGGGCGACCAGCAACAGATTCCTGGGAATATTCATTGAATTCAATTTTTGAGACGCCAGATAGCTGTATGCGGTTACGAAACAAAAAACGGATTTTGAAAAATCTGTGTTTCATCTGGGTTTCATCTGTGGCTAAATCATCGGCGAAACATGCGAGACCTGATTGCCAAAGCCGCGACGCTGCTCGAAGCGTTGCCTTACATCCAAAAGTTTTCCGGTGAGACCTTCGTCGTGAAATACGGCGGCAGTTTCATGGACTCGCCCGACGCCAGCATTCGCAACGGCGTGGCCCGCGACATCGTTTTTCTCGAAGCCGTTGAAATCAATCCCGTCGTCGTTCACGGCGGCGGCAAAGCCATCACCCGCGCGATGGAAAAAGCCGGGCTGAAGGCAAATTTTATCCAGGGTCAGCGCGTCACGGACGAAGCCACAGTGCAAATTGTGGACGATGTTTTGTCGCGTGAAATCAATCCCGAAGTCGTCGCCACGATCAATTCCCTCGGCGGTCAGGCGGTCGGTTTCGCCGGCCCGGATATTTTTAAGTGCAAGAAACTTTATCTGGACGACAAAGAAAACCCCGGCCGGAAAATTGACATCGGCTACGTCGGCGAAGTCATCGAAGTCAACGTCGCCCCGCTCAAGGAATGCATCTGGTGCGGCCACACGCCGGTCATCAGCCCGACCGCGCGCGGTGAGGATGGAAAAATTTACAACTGCAACGCCGACGTCGCCGCCGCGATGTGCGCCATCGCGCTCAACGCCAAGCGGCTCGTTTTCATGTCCGACGTGCCCGGTCTCATGCGTGATTTCAAAGACCCGTCCACGCTCATCACGCATCTGCAAATCGCCGAAGTTCCCACGCTCAAGGCGGCCGGCATCGTGGACAAAGGCATGATTCCGAAAGTGGACAGCGCCGTTGCCGCCATCCAATCCGGGGTGGAAAAAGTCTCCTTCGTGGACGGCCGCGTGCCGCATTCGGTCATGCTGGAAATCTTCACCGACCAGGGCGTGGGCACCGAAGTGGTTTTGTGATTGTGTCTTCGGACAATTCCGATTTAATCACGCACCGATGAAAGAAATTGTTCCCGCGCCGCCGGCCATTGTGCGCAATGACTACGAGTCCATCCGCGAACTGTTCACGAAGAACGTCGTGCCCAGCTACGGCCGCTTTGAACTCGTCTTGAGCCACGGCGCGGGCAGCTACGTTTTCGATGTGGCGGGCAAGCGTTACTTGGACCTCGGCACGGGCATCGCCGTGTGCTGCCTCGGCCACGCGCATCCCGCCATCACCGAGGCGCTCGTCGAGCAGTCCCAAAAACTGATCCACGTCTCCAATCTGTATTTCACCGAACCGCAAGGCCGGCTCGCCGCTGAACTCGTCAAACGCATCGGCCCCGGCAAGGTTTTCTTCTGCAATAGCGGCGCGGAAGCGAATGAAGGTTTGTTCAAGCTCGCGCGGAAATTCGGCCACGACGAAGGCCGGTTTGAAATCCTGACCGCAACGAATTCCTTTCATGGCCGCACGCTCGCCGGCATTGCCGCGACCGGTCAGGAAAAAGTGAAAAAGGGGTTTGAACCGGCCGTTCCGGGTTTCCGACACATTCCTTTCAATGATTTGGCAGCCGCCCGGAATGCGATTTCGCCGGCAACCGTTGCCATTCTCATCGAAGGCGTGCAAGGCGAAGGCGGGGTGACGCCGGCCACGCCGGAATATCTGCTCGGCCTGCGCCAGCTTTGCGACGAGAAAAAAATGTTGTTGCTCATGGACAGCGTGCAGTGCGGCCACTACCGGACGGGAAAATTTCAGAGTTTTCAAAAGATCCTCGAAGGCGTCCCCGGCGGCGAAACCTTTCTGCCCGACGGTATCTCCATGGCCAAATCGCTCGGCGGCGGTTTCCCCATCGGCGCGTTCTGGGCGCGGGCGCCGTATGCGGATTTGCTCAGCGCGGGCACCCATGGCACGACTTACGGCGGCACACCGCTCGCCTGCGCCGTGGCGCTGAAAATTCTGGAAGTCATCGAAAAGGAAAATCTCGCCGAACAGGCCCGCAAACTCGGCGCGTGGTGGAAATCCGAGATCGAACGGCTCGCCAGAAACTATCCAACCGTCGTGAAATCAGCGCGGGGAATGGGCTTCATCCTCGGTATCGAGCTCGCGGAAAAAATCCCCGCCTTTGCCGCGAGCGGCCAAACGCCGGCGCTGCAATTCGTCAACCGGCTGCATGCAGCGGGCGTGCTGACCGTGCCGGCGGGAACGCAAATCGTCCGGCTGCTGCCGCCGTTGAATTTAAAACCGCAGGAAGCCGGCGAAGGCATTTCCAAAATTGAAGCCGTCGTCAAATCGCTCGCGTGAACGCTGCCGCGCTCAAGCATCTCTCCGCCGTTGATCCGGTAATGCGCAAGCTCATCGCCGAACTCGGCGCTTGCCGGCTGGAACACGAGCCGTGGCGCTCGCCGTTTCAATCGCTCGTGCAAGCGGTGGCCCATCAACAACTCAACGGCACGGCGGCGGAGACAATTCTCACGCGATTCAAAAAGCTCTTCCCGAAGCGGAAATTCCCCAAGCCGGAAGATTTGGCTAGCGTGACGGATGAACAAATTCGCGCCTGCGGCTTTTCGTTCGCCAAAATCAAGGCTATCCGCGACATCGCCGTAAAAACCTTGGACGGGACGATTCCTTCATCACGACAGATTGATAAGTTGGGCGATGCGGAGATCATCGACAGGCTCACCGCAGCGCGGGGCGTCGGGCGGTGGACGGTGGAGATGCTGTTGATTTTCCAGCTCGGCCGCAAAGACGTTTTGCCCGCGGACGATTTTGGGGTGCGCAACGGCTTCCGGATCGCCTACCAAAAGCGAGCGATGCCGAAGCCCAAAGCCCTCCTCCAGTTCGGCCAGCGCTGGCGTCCGCATGGCACCACGGCGGCCTGGTATCTCTGGCGCGCGGCCGATGCGGCCAAGAAAAAGAAGTGACGCGGCGTTATGATTCGGATATAAAATTTTCTTTGGGCGGAAATTCCCAGAAGCATTAAAACCATGAAGCACTTGTTGTCTTTGGAAAAATTGCCGCACGCCGATTTTGAAAAAATCCTGCGCGATGCCACCGGGTTCAAACGCGAACGCGGCCGGCACAAAACCCAGCCGCTGGCCGGCCAGACCTGGGCCCTGATCTTTTCCAAATCGTCCACGCGCACGCGGGTTTCATTCGAGACCGGCATCCGCGAACTCGGCGCCGGCGTGATGTTTCTCAACGCGAACGACATCCAACTCGGTCGCGGCGAGCCCATCAAGGACACCGCCCGCGTCCTAGGCCGCATGATTCATGGAGCGGTCATCCGCACCTACGCGCAAAGCGACGTGGAAGAATTCGCCGGATTTTCCAAGATTCCGACCATCAACGCCCTGACCGACGACGAGCATCCGTGCCAGATCTTGACGGACATCTTTACGTTTGAAGAGACCCATGGGCCGATTGCCGGCAAGGTCGTGACATTCGTGGGCGATGGCGCGTGCAACGTGCCGATCTCATGGATTTTTGCCGCGGCGAAGCTCGGCTTTGAACTGCGCATCGCCGCGCCAAAGGCGTTTCAGCCGGCGGCGGATATTTTGAAGCGCGCGGGCGGAAACATCATTTGCACAGAAGACCTGAAAGCCGCCGCGGCCGCCGCGGATATGCTTTATACCGACGTGTGGGTTTCGATGGGCAAGGAAGCCGAAGCTGCGGAGCGCATTAAAGTTTTGAGCGGCTACCAAATCAACGCCGCGCTGGTGAAGCTCGCCAAGCCCGGGGCGCTGGTGATGCACTGCCTGCCGGCGTATCGCGGCAAGGAAATCGATGCGGCGACGTTTGAAGCGCATGCCGACACAATCTTCACCCAGGCGGAAAACCGGCTGCATGTGCAGAAAGCAATCCTGAACTGGGCGGTTTCCTGAGCGTCTTTTTTGCGCACCGTTAATTATTACAGATCACTGCTGTCCCGTTTAGTTTTTGATGACCGCGATTTCACTATTTTAAAAACTGGATAAAACTGCTGTCCGGTCATTTTTCGATTTCAATTCTGCGACGACTTTCCGAGGGTGTTCCACCGCCAACCGGCGGTTTTTC
>CAIXPZ010000041.1 GCA_903921455.1 uncultured Verrucomicrobia subdivision 3 bacterium
TGCTCATGCGGCTCACGGTTACAGAAATTCGGTGGTCTGCCAATCCTTTCTACCTTAAAAGCTCCTCTTTCCCCGTCTTATTCCCGCTTGCTTTAGCCACTAAATTCCTCGAATATCCGAATTCTGGAACACCTGCAAGTTGGTCAACCCGTGCGCCAACGGATTGGTGCTCGTCAGGCTGGCATCGGATGAGTCGTCTGGATTCAAACCATTGTTCACTTCCCACCAATCCGGCAGCCCATCCCCATCCCTGTCGACTGTATATGGCACGGCAATCTCGTCGGTATTCAGGGCATAATTGTAAAGCTGTACATCGTCCAAGATGATGGGAATCCCGTTGCTGCTCGCATTGCCAATCACCAGACCATTGGTATTCAACAGCCGTTCCCCGCTCCAGATCGTGTTGGTCGCCAGCGCGTTGTTCAAATACAGCGTCGCGTTGGTGCCATCGAAACTGGCCACCACATAGGTCCACGCATTCGTGGGCAGCGACACCGGTGCCGTTAATTGATTGCCATTGGTTGCCGTCATCGCGAAAGTCACAGCTTGATCGTTGTTCAACCCCAACGCCCAGCCATCGCTCACACCGTCGCCCTTGCTGAAAATAGTGGCAGGCCCCGTTCCACTGGCTCTGGGTGAATACACCCACAAGGAAACACTGATGGCGTTGGTAAGATCGTACACCGGTGAGGCGGGAACATTAACCCACTGATTGGTGTCGAACGCCAGCGCGCTGCCAAAAACCCCACTCACCCACGTCGGATCATTGAATAATATCCCCGTATTGCCAAGCACGCTGGAATCAGCAGCCGTGGTTCCATCCGCTTCATCAAACTGCCACCAGCCCAGCAATGTTGGCCCGGTGGGAACAACCACGAAACTGGAAGCGATAGCGGTCGAGTTGCCGACCTGATCACTCACGCCCGCGGCCAAAGTGTGCCGGCCCACCGCTAACGGCGTGTCGGGCGTGTAGCTGATCTGAGTGGCAGTCACGGTCGAACTGCCAGTGACGTCAACATCATCCAAAACCATCGCGATGGTTTCAGCGGCAATGCCGGAATAATTATCACTATAGGTCGCGGTCAAGGTCGGTTGACTGTTGGTAATGATCGCGCCATCGGTTGGACTCAGCGTTATGGCCGGCACGGTCTGATCGGTGTTTACCGTTACCGTGAGATTCGTGATGTTACCGGTGTTATCCATCGCCCAGCCGGTCACTGCACAATTATTCGTCGAACCGGTGATCGTAATGTCCGACGAAACCCAAGCGATTCCGCTGCCTGTGGAGTTCGCACTGAAATGCACCACCACATTCGTATGGTTCCACCCGGCCGCGTTCGGAGTTGGTGTGATCGTCGCGGTGATCGTCGGCTGGATCAGACTGATCTGGTATGCCGCCAGATTATTCGTGCCATTGGCCCACGACAAACTGCTGGCTAGATTGGCAACACTGGAGTCGAATGGGTTAAGGTTGAGTGCCGCCACCCACGCATCCGGCAGCCCATCGCCTGCGCTGCTGGTCACCAACGGGTCAGCATCCGAGATGTAGGCTGTGCCACTGGTCGGCAAAACCAGATTCTGACCGTTCGGCAACCAGTTCGTTTCCTGATAAAACCCAGGCGCCACTTGAATTGTGTCACCGGGCAAAGAGATCGCGATCGCCTTCGTGATATTGCGCATCGGTCCATGACCAAGACTCAAGGTGGTGGTTGCCAGTCCGCCGTTGCTATTGTTCCCCAGCCAGCCATCCACGTAGTAGGTCACTGCGGCAAAGGATGAAGGCGGAAGGATGAAGGCTGAAAAAAGCAGGAATGCCACGCTCCAGCTTGCCAAATTCTGACTCCTGGCTCCTGAATTCTGACTACTTTCTTTCCTCTCCATCGCCGCTCCTTACGGGTGCGACAACAGCCCCCAAACCCGGCCCAGCGTATCGGTTATCGTAATGCTAGAGCCATTGACCGGACTGTTGATCAAGGTCACTGACGAATTGGTCATGCTTCCACCAGTCAACAGTGAGCCAGTTATTGTCCCACGTCCCATCGACATTGAACCACCACCTCGGCTGACCATGTTCATCAATCCACCACTGCAAGTGACACCGTTAACCCAGATTGGCTGTGGCGAGCCGACCAAAGCACCATCGTGCCCGTTGCCAGAAGAATCCGCTGCCGTTGTCCCACTGCCTTCATTGAATTGCCAATAGGCGATCGTATCGGCATCGGAGCCCAGACAGCCCGACGGGGTAAAGCTCGTGCCAGATGGATAGCGACAAACCGAAGCGAATTCGACTTGCGCGAATGTTGCGGGTTCAAAAACTCCCCATGCCAGAATCGTGCCAATCGTGAAATCTTGGCTGGCGATTGGGAGTGTCCCACTGGCGCCTGCGCTACCGACATTGACGCCATCCAAGTAACCCCACACGGTACTCCCGTCGTAACAAAATGCATAATGGTGATAGTTTGTATCACTGGGAATTGCGCCCCAGTCGCCGTAAACAACTCCTCCCGTCAGGTATGCATAGGGATAAAAATAACTCCCATTATTATCCACAATGCCTAATTTCTCATTCCCGATAAAGGCATAGTTACAGGCGCAGGGCGATGGATATGGCCCGTGAATCCAAAACTGTAAAGTAAAGGCTGAGAGGTCACCAAAACTGTCACTCGCCGGCACGTCGACATAGTTCTGGCTGCCATCGAACTGCAACGCGTGGTTGCAGTTGGTGCCACAGGGAACGGAATAGTTCAGCCCATCGGCCTGCGCCAGCCAATTACTGCCGTTGTCCAGAATCTTGAAGACACTGAATGTATTGGGTGTGGAAGCCCCATTGACTTGCGTCCCGTTCGGCCAGATTAAATCCGCCGGCCAAGTCGTATTCCTGCCCCCCGTTGAGTCCTGCGCGATCTGTAACCAGACTTGCTTGCCAGCAACGTGGTTTGTGAACGTCCAGGCCGTATCTGCCGTGAGCGTATAACGGTAAAATCGTCCCGGCTGGGAGAAGTCCAGCACTGCCGTGCTCAGATCCGTTACGCTGGCAGTCGTCGTGCCGCCGCTGGGCCAGTTCGTTCTTGCGATCCCACCCAGCGAAACCGTGTTGACAGCCAGCGTGTTGGCCGTGAGGTTACTGGCCACCCCCAAGTTGCCGATGACAGTCAAGTCCCCAGCGTGACTCACCCCGCCGACCCATGTCATGGTAATTATGGCGAATACGATTGTGCGTGTTTTCATAGCTCATCTCCTCGTGATCAGTTGGTTTTCTTTTTGGGGTTCAAGATTGGCAATCCCATGCTGCACGGAAAAGGGTAAGGGCTTGTATTTGAGCAGCCTTTTGCTCCCATCGCGGCAGGGTTGCCGCACCACCCGCAACCCGGCACGACGACCCACTGGGTGGATCGTGTCCCGGGCTTGCAGGTGAGCGGAATCATGGGGCACCGTTTCAGACGCCGGTCACTGCAACTTCGGGACTGAACGGGCCTTCGTTGGTGTCGTTGACACCGCGCACGATCAGCTTGTCGCCAATCGCCAATCCGTCTAGCAGCTTCTCGGTCTCACCACCGGTATGCGCAAACAGTTTGTAACCACTGGTGCCATTGGCCTGCCGGTGGATTTGGTAGCGCACCGCCCGGGTGGCGCCAGTCCAGGAGAATTTGCCTTTGCCGGTTCCCAGCGGTTCAAACGTCGCCGCCACAACAGCGTCGGGACTCTTGATGGACCCTGGTGCGTCAAAGCCAAACGCCGTCCAACGCGGGTCGAGCGGCTCAAGAACTTGTTCCAGCTCGGAGTACAGCCCGTGCAGGCGCCGGTCGAGCGCGGCATCCGCCAGGTTCCGATAATTCATTGCCGTATCCGCCGCCACGCCGGCCGGTTCGACGCCGAGCGGGCCGAGGGTCTCATCAGCGTTGGTCAGCGCGAATTGAAGCGCGGTGAGCAATTCGCCGGCCCGGGCCGCCGTGTAATTATAACGCGGATCAATGACCGCCAGTGCCGGACGGGCAGTCAGGTACATTTGCTGGGTGCGCAGCATCGGCATGAGTTGATCTTCACTCTGGGGAATGGCGATACTCTGATCACTCCAGCCGGCTTCCGTCCAAGCGGCGCACGGTTTCTTACCGAGGGTCGGCGTCAGGAGGTTCTTGGCGATGGTCAACCAACTCTTGGCATTATCACGGCCAATCCGCAGCTTGCCGGTTGATACGCGGCATTTCGCGTCCGCCGCAGAGTAGCCGCGCCGGGCATCACTGTTCGCCTGAGCATCCGCCAAGATGCCATCATGCAGGTTGGCTTTCAGCGGGAGGCTGGCTTGATACTGCGCGGCACCATCGGCGGCGTTGAGCCCCAACGTCTCTTTGGCATCTGGGTCACTGGGAACTTGCATTGTGTGTCGTCTTTTTGTTTTGACTGTTAGGTTCGGAGGATCGGTAATGTAGGACGGTAACGGTCGGTCAAAGTACA
>CAIXPZ010000042.1 GCA_903921455.1 uncultured Verrucomicrobia subdivision 3 bacterium
AAAGCAAGACTTGTTTGGCATTTCGGACTTTTCAAGTCTTACAACTGTCCTACTGTGGACACGAAAAGTTTATGGCAAAACGCATCACATGGACGGTGGAGCCGGACCGGGACGTGAGCAGCCTGGTGGACAAGCGCATCACGCAAATGGCCGGCAAGCACGGGAACAAACGCGGGCTGCGGACACGAATCTTGAACGAGGCGGTTCGCAACCAGCTGTCGTATCTGGCCGGCAAACGGGAGCCCACGGCATGAAGGAAGGCTCGACCATTCCGGGGACTCTGACGCCGGCGGCGGCGCCCTGCGCGCCGATGAATCTGGACGCGCTGCTGACAGTGGAAGAGTTCGCCGCGTGGTCGAAGACGCCGCTGCGCACGGTGCGGGCGCGACTGCGCACGATGCCGGGCGTGATCCGCGAGAGCCGCAAATGCGTGCGCATCCATCCGCGCACCTATCTGGAAATCCGCCTCAAGAAAGCGATCCGATGACCAATCCCCCGCCAGAAAAGCTGCTGCCGAAGGCGGCGATTGCCGAGCTGTTGGGCGTGACGCCGCGCACGGTCTGGAAATGGTATCGGCGCGGCAAGCTGGCGGGCGTGCAATTCGGCGGGAAAGGCGGGCCGATCCGGTTCTACTGGTCGGCGGTCGCCAAGGCGGTTTTACCGAAAGGACGGCCATGAACATGGTGATTGCGATTGATCCGGGCCAGAAGGGCGGGCTGGCGGTCTTCGGGCCGGGGCGGCCGTTCGCCCAGCCGATGCCGGCGACGGCGGGCGATCTGCTGGACCTGCTGCGGGAACTGCACCAGACCGCCGGCCGCGAGGGGCACGCGGCGGTGTGCGTGCTGGAATTGGTGGGCGGGTTCGTGGGGAAGCAACAGCCGGGCTCGGCGATGTTCACCTTTGGCGAGGGCTTCGGGTTCATCAAGGGCGTGGTGCAAACCCTGGGGATGCCGCTCGTGCTGGTGCGGCCGCAGGACTGGCAGAAGAGTTTTCACTTGGGCACGGCGGCGAGCTGCGGCGGCGGCAAGGTGTGGAAGAACAAGCTCAAGGCGGAGGCGCAACGGCGTTTCCCGCATTTGAAGGTGACGCTGGCGACGGCCGACGCGCTGCTGCTGGGCACGCATTTTCTGAATTTTCCCAAAACAAACAACGCCGCGCCGTGCGGCGATCTGGCTTCGATGCTGGGCGGGGTCACCGTCCGGCGCTGAACCAGACACGGCAACTTGACCATGGCGAAAAAAACCAAAGTTGAATCGAAAACCTCCCGGCGCTGGCTGCGGGTGACGCTCACGCAGGATGAACTGCTGGCGGCGGGGAAGCTGCAGGCCGACAAGTCGCTGGAGCTGGGCGTCATCGAGGGCGACCGCAAGCGGATTGCGGACGATTTCAAGGCGAAGACGTCGGCGCTGGAGGCGGAGCTGGGATCGCTGGCGGGGAAAATTTCGACGGGCTACGAGTTCCGCTATGTGACCTGCACGGAATACCTGGGCGAGCCGGAGGCGGATAAGAAGCGCGTGGTGCGCAACGACACGGGCGAGGACATCGGCGTGGAGGTGATGTCCGAGGCGGAAATGCAGCGCGAATTGATCGCCAGCGAGGCGGGCGGAAAATGAATTTGTCCGCGGCCGGAAGGCGGCGGGCAGAAAACCAAAACTAAACCAGTGCGGCGCGAGCCGCACGCCAAGAGAAAGAAAAATGCAATGAGTCTGACCTTAACGAACAACGGCGGCGGGGATTTCCAGCCGCATCCCGAAGGCATCATTCCCGCCGTGTGCGTGGATGTGATGGACCAGGGTTTGATGGAAACCTCGTTTCAAGGGGTGAAGAAACTACAGCCCAAAATCAAAATCGTGTTTGAGTCTGAAGCGGTGACCGACAAGGGCGTGCGCTGCACGGTGGCGCGGTCGGTGACGGCGAGCCTGAACCCGAAGGCCACGCTGGCCATCATGCTGGGCAAATGGCGGGGCCGGCCGATTGGCGACAATGAATCCGTGGACCTGCAAAAGCTGATTGGCGCGTCCTGCACGCTGGTGATCAGTCATTCGAAATCGCCGGATGGGCAGAAGACTTACGCGAACATCGACGCCATCAGCAAGCCGACCAAGAAGGTGGTTCCGTCGGGCCAGTATGATCCGGCGGCGGCGCGAAAACGGTTTGCCGAATGGAAGGCCAAGCAAGGATTGCCGACGGCTCCGGGCGGCGCTCCGGCACCGGCGGACGATGGCGACGGCACCGATCTCGGCCCGGCGGCGGCCGAACCTCGGCCTGGCTATAAACCAACCCCGGCGGCGCCCGCTCCCCAGCCGGCGGCACCTGACGAAAGCTGTGATGTGCCGTTCTAAAAATTCACCTGGCCGGCGTGGGGAGTTAGAGCCTCCTCACGTCGGCTGCTACCAATAATCAAATCATGAAACGCATTTATTTCGACATCGAGACCGGGCCTTTGCCCGAAGCGGAATTGCTCGCGCTGCTGCCGCCGTTTGATCCGGCGGAGGTGAAGACGGGCAACCTGAAGGATCCCGCCAAGGTGGCGGAGAAGATTGCCGAGGCGCGGGAGAATCATCAGCGGGAATTCATCGAGCGCGCGGCGCTGGACCCGCTGACGGGGCGGGTGCTGGCGATTGGCATCCTCAGCGTGACGCCGGCCTACGACGCTCACGCGGGGGAAGTGAACCGCGAACCGGCGGGCATGGGGTTTCAAGTCATCGCCAACGATGACGAGAAGAAACTGCTGGCGGCGTTCTGGTCGCTGGTGCGCGGCGACCAGGGCCGGCTGAATCCGCTGATCGGGTTCAATTCGAATCTGTTTGATCTGCCGTTCCTGATCCGGCGTTCGTGGAAACACGGGCTGGCGGTGCCGTTCGGCCTCCGGCGCGGCCGGTATTGGGGCGAACAGGTCATCGACATCCGGGATTGCTGGCAGTTGGGCGACCGGATGGCCAAAGGATCTCTGGGGAGCATTGCGAAGCACCTCGGCGTCGGGGCCAAGTCGGGGAGCGGGAAGGATTTCGCGGCGCTGTGGGCGGGCGATCGCGACGCGGCGCTGGCGTATCTCCGGCAGGATCTCGAACTAACCAAACACATCGCCGACCGGCTCGGCGTGACGGCGTGACCACAAAAGCTGAAACGCTGAAACCTGAAACGCTGAAATAAAACACCTCACCCCAACCCTCTCCCCAGCCGAACCTCGGCCTGGCATCGCTTCCGAAGCGAACGCGGAGAGGGAGGAGAAAAAACCATGAAACGAAAAATTGACCGCATTTGGTTTCGGCTGCTCGGCGTCATTCACCGGTGGACGATCCGTTGTGCGCAAGCGCATTGCCGCCGGGAGAAACAGCGGCGGTTCCGCCGCCTAATGGTCCTTGCGGACGGCCACCATTGGAAAAACTGACATGGACGTTCAACTCGATCCAAAAACCGGCCGGTTACCGGTGGAGGTGGTGCGCCACCTGCACCGGCTGGTTGGCGGCGATCCGGTGCGGGAGCGGCAAGTCGAGGTCTTCATCCTGGAGCATTTCAAGGTGAACGATTTGATGCGACTGCCGGCGGCGGTGGCGCGGGAAATCATCCGGCGGCCGGCGGATTTTCTGGCGAAGGTGGCGGAGCATGCCGAACCCGGTTTGAAATTATGAGCGCAGAGCAAACCCAACCGGCGCCGCTGGCCATCGTGATGTTCAAATGCTGCGACTGCACTGATGAACAGGGCTTGCCGGCCTACTGGTTCACCTGGCCGGTGGCACCGGAACGGCGCTGCCCCTTCTGTCGGTCGGCACGGACGGCGCAAGTGGTGGGCCGGGGCCAGATCGATTTCAACCCACATTAAATTTATGGCACGACATGACAAACATCCGCAGCTCGCGAGCGACGAGGAAATCGGGGCGCTGATCCGCGAGGTCCGCGCGAAGCACGGGGCGCGGTGGGCCTCGGTGAAAGTGATTGTGCTGCGGCGCATTTTTGCCGTGGCGGGGTTCCGCCGGATGGATCCTCGTCACGCGGTCTTGTGGCTGGTGCACACGGCGCCGACGCCATTTGCGGCGGCGACGGTGATCGCGGCATATCTAGAAGGCAGGAACGATGCAACTCTCCCGGGCTGAAATTGAAATCGTATTCGGCTGGGCGCTGTGGGAGGCGGGCGTCATCCGGTGGGCGGACGCCATGCTGGCGCTGGAGCGGGCGGAGCGCATGCCGGTGTTCCGGTGCCAGGGCGCGGAGTGTTTCAAGTTTTCGGCAACGTGTCTCGAGTGCGGTGAGCCGCTGCCGAAAGGCTGGGCGGGGCCGTGCGCGGACTGCGAAGAAGTCCGGGCGCAGCTTTACGAGCCGACGGGCCGGCGGCGGAGTTTTCAAATCAAGCGGTGAACTTTAACAAAAACAAAAAATGAACTTGGAAC
>CAIXPZ010000043.1 GCA_903921455.1 uncultured Verrucomicrobia subdivision 3 bacterium
CAACCGCTTCGCCCGGCACGAAAACATTTGCGCTCACCGGGCACGTTGCCAACACCGGCCTGATTGAAGTTCCGTTCGGCACCACCCTGCGCGAAGTTGTGCTCAACATTGGTGGCGGCATTACAGACCGTCGCGGCAAGGTGAAGGCGAACGGTTTCAAGGCCGTGCAAATTGGCGGGCCGTCGGGCGGTTGTCTAACAAAGGATCATCTGGATTTACCGTTGGACTACGATTCACTCCGCAGCGTCGGCGCGATGGTTGGCTCCGGGGGTCTCGTCGCGATGAATGAAAAGACCTGCATGGTCAGCATCGCACGGTTCTTCATGGATTTCACCCAGCGCGAAAGCTGCGGCAAATGCGTGCTCTGCCGCGAAGGCACCCGCCAGTTGCTCGCGATGCTCGACGACATCATCGAAGGCCGTGCCACCAGCGAAACGCTGGTACTGATGGAGAAACTCGCGCTGGCCGTGCAGAAAGGTTCGCTTTGCGGCCTTGGCAAGACGGCGCCGAATCCGGTGCTCTCGACCTTGCGCTATTTCCGCCACGAATACGACGCGCACGTTTTCCACAAGCATTGCCCGACCGGCCAGTGCAAGGCGCTCGCCATGCCGAGTATTGATCCGACTAAATGCAAAGGCTGCATGGCCTGCGGCAAGAAATGTCCCGTCGGCGCGATCAGCGGCGAACGGAAACAGGCCCACGTGATTGATCAAGTGAAATGCATTGTGTGCGGCGTCTGTGCCGACACCTGCAAATTGGAAGCCGTCGTTGGTGTCTGAAATTCAACCCCGAAAATTTGAACTGAAAAATTCATGAGTGCCACCACCGCTACCGCAGTTAAAACCTTGAACATTGACGGCATAGAGGTGCCGATCACCGGCGAGCGAAACTTGCTCGAATTGATTCGCAAAGCCGACATTGACCTGCCGACGTTCTGTTATCATTCCGACCTCAGCGTTTATGGCGCGTGCCGTCTGTGCCTCGTGGACATCGCCGGGCGCGGCATCCAGGGCGCCTGTTCGACGCCGCCGGAACCCGGTCTGAAAGTTCGCACGCAAACCGAGGAGATCCGTGAGATCCGCAAGATTTCCGTCGAGTTGCTGCTCGCCAATCACGAGCGCGAATGCACGACCTGCGGCAAGAGCGCCGCGTGTCAGTTGCAGGATGTGGCGCGCAAACTCGGCATCAACAAAGTCCGTTTCCAGCCCGTGCATAAGCCAAGGCCGGTGGACCGTTCTTCCCTCTCGCTTACACGCGATCCGAATAAGTGTGTGCTCTGCGGTGACTGCGTGCGCTTCTGCTCGGAGATTCAAGGCATCGGTGCGATTGATTTCGCGTTTCGCGGTCACGATGCGGCGGTGCTGCCAGCGTTCGGCAAGGATTTGGGCGAAGGCGAGTGCATCAACTGCGGCCAGTGCGCCGCCGTATGTCCGACCGGTGCGCTGACGCCGCGACAGGAAATTGACGAGGTTTGGAAAGCGCTCGGCGATGCGACCAAAACTGTCGTGGTGCAAATCGCGCCGGCGGTGCGCGTCGCCATCGGAGAATTATTCGGCATGCCGCCGGGCGAATCCACTCGCGGCCAAATGGTCGCCGCTTTGAAAAGGCTCGGTTTTAAATACGTTTATGACACCGCGTTCAGTGCCGACTTGACGGTGATTGAAGAGGCGAATGAGTTTTTGGGCCGCAAAACCAAGGGCGGAAAATTACCGCTGTTCACGAGTTGCTGCCCGGGTTGGGTGAAATTCGCGGAGCAGTATTTCCCCGAACTGTTGCCGAATTTATCCACCTGCAAATCGCCGCAGCAAATGCTCGGCGCACTGGTCAAGGAACTGTTGCCGGCGGAACTCGACGTGAAAAAGGAAGACCTCGTGATGGTTTCAATCATGCCCTGCACAGCAAAGAAATTTGAGGCCAAGCGCCCGGAGTTTGCGAAGGACGGCGTTGCCGAAGTGGATCACGTTCTCACCACCCAGGAATTGGCACGCATGATCGAGGAAGCGGGCCTGCGTTTCACGAAGCTGCAGCCGGAATCATTCGATATGCCGATGGGGTTCAAGACCGGTGCCGGCGTGATTTTTGGAAATTCCGGCGGTGTCAGCGAGGCCGTGCTTCGCTACGCGGCCGAAAAAGTCACCGGCAAAAAGCTGGTCAATCCTGATTTTCACGCCGTTCGCGGCGAGGACGGATTGCGCATCGTCGAAGTGCCGGTCGGCGACATCGTTTTGAAACTGGGCATTGTCCACGGCTTGAAAAACGCGCGGACGCTTGCGGAAAAAGCGCGGCGCGGCAAATGTGACCTCGACATCATCGAAGTGATGGCGTGTCCCGGTGGTTGCATCGGCGGCGCGGGTCAGCCGGTGTCGCGCGAGCGGGATATCCGCAAACTTCGCACCCGCGGACTTTACGGCTTGGACAAAAACATGGAACTGCACAAGTCGCAGGAAAATCATTTTGTCACGGAATGTTACCAGCGGCACCTCGGTGAGATCGGTGGCAAGAACGCGCACCGCCTCTTGCACACGCATTACCACAATCGCCGCCGCATCGCCGGCGAGACCATTGAACTGGGCGACGGCCCGGCGGCGGAGAAAGTGAAGGTCAACGTCTGCACCGGCACGAATTGTTTCGTGAAAGGTTCGCAGCACATTTTACACGAGCTGCTCGACCATGTGGAAAAGGATGAGTTGCAGGACAAAGTTTCTATCAATGCTTCCTTCTGTTTTGAAAAATGCGACCACGGCCCGACTGTGAGCGTGGACGGAAATAAAATTCAATGGTGCACGGCAGCAGCCGCCAAAGCGGAAATCCTGCAAAAAATAAAAGAAAAAAATCTATGAACGCCACCCTTCCCAAACCGCGAACCACGATCATCAACGAGGCTGAAATCAACGCCTTGCTTTCCGTGGCGCGGCGCTCTGATGCCGGTCGCGTGCGGGAAGTTCTCGCCAAGGCACGCAAGATGGATGGCCTGGATGCGGAAGACGTTGCCGTGCTGATGGAAATTCAGGACGCGACACTGCTGGAAGAAATGTTCGCCGCCGCGCGGTTTGTGAAGGACGAAATTTATGGCAACCGCCTCGTTCTTTTTGCGCCGCTTTACATTGCCAACCTTTGCAAAAACGAGTGTGCCTACTGCGCCTTCCGCGCCGGGAACACCGAGTTGAAACGCCGCACGCTGACGCAGGACGAAATCGCCGCCGAAGTGAAAATTCTCATTGACCAGGGCCACAAACGGCTGCTGCTCGTCTCGGGCGAAGAATATCCGAAGGAAGGGTTCAACTATGTGCTCAGGGCGATTGACACCATTTACAAAACCAAGAGTGGGCGCGGCGAAATTCGTCGGGTGAACGTGAACATCGCCCCGCTCACCGTCGAGCAGTTCAAGCAACTCAAGGAGGCGGGCATTGGCACCTACCAGTTGTTTCAGGAAACCTATCACCGCGAAACCTACGCGAAAATTCACACCGCGGGAGCGAAAAAGAATTTCGATTGGCGCGTGACGGTGATGGATCGCGCGATGGAGGCCGGCATTGACGACGTCGGCATCGGCGTGCTGTTCGGGCTTTACGACTGGAAGTTTGAGATGCTCGCGATGCAGCAGCATATCCGCCACCTGGAGGAAAAGTTCGGGGTCGGCCCGCACACGATCAGCGTGCCGCGCATCGAGCCGGCAGGCGGCTCGACCCTGGCGGATCGTCCGCCCCATGCGGTTTCGGACGCGGATTTCAAAAAGATCGTCGCCATTCTGCGCCTCGCGGTGCCTTACACCGGCATCATCATGTCCACCCGCGAAAACGCCGACACGCGCCGCGCAACATTTCAGTTAGGCGTGTCGCAAATTTCGGCGGGGAGCCGCTGCAATCCCGGCGGCTACGCGGAACTTGGCGATGGCCACGACGCGGAGCAGTTCCAGCTTGGCGACCATCGTTCGCTCGACGAGGTCGTGCGCGACGTCGCGTCGCTCGGCTACACGCCGTCGTTTTGCACCGCCTGCTATCGGCTGGGGCGCACCGGCGCGGATTTCATGGATTTGGCCAAGCCCGGTTTGATCAAGGAACATTGCAGTCCCAACGCGCTGTCGAGCTGCATGGAATACATGATGGGCTACGCTTCACCGGAAACACGCAAAACGGGCGAGAAACTGGTGGATCGCGAACTGGCCACGATGCCGGGCAGCATCGGCAAAACCGCCAACGAACTCGTGGGCCGTGTGCGTAAGAACGAGCGCGACGTGTTTGTCTGATTTAGCATGAACGACGCCTTTCGCATCGAACGGGATTGTCTCGGCGAGCTGCCGGTTCCGGCGGAGGCGTTGCATGGCATCCACACGCAACGGGCGCTGGATAATTTCCCGCTCGCGCGACGTTCCGTTCATCCTGAATTGGTCCGCGCTTATGGCGACGTTAAATTTGTCTGCGCCCGAACCAATCGGGCACTCGGCGCGTGGGCGGATGATGCGGCCAAAGCCGACGCGATTGATCGTGCCTGTCGCGAACTGGCCAACGGCGACCTCGGCGGTTTCATCATCGTGGATGCGCTGCAAGGCGCCGCCGGCACCAGCACGAACATGAACGTCAACGAGGTGTTGGCGAATCGCGCGCTGGAAATTCTCGGTCTGCCGCCCGGCAGCTACGACCGCATTTCTCCGCTGGATGATCTCAATCTGCACCAGTCCACCAATGACACTTATCCGACGGCGCTGCGGCTGGCGGCGATTCGCTTGCTAAAAGGGTTGGAGAAGAGTGCCGTTGCGTTGCAGGAATCATTTCAGGCGGCGGAAAAGAGGTTCGGGCACGTGGTCAAAGTCGGCCGCACGCAGCTTATGGACGCCGTGCTGACGACGCTCGGCCGCGAAATGAGCGCGTATGCTGAGGCGATCAATCGCGACCGCTGGCGCATTTACAAATGCGAGGAGCGGCTGCGCGTTGTGAACCTCGGCGGCACCGCCATCGGCACCGGTCTGGCCGCGCCGCGGCAATACATTTTTCAGGTGGTTGACCAGTTGCGCGAACTGACCGGCATTGGTTTCGCCCGGGCAGAAAATCTGGTTGACGCCACGCAGAACGCTGATGTGTTCGTCGAGGTGTCAGGTATTCTAAAGGCGCACGCGGTCTCGTTGCTGAAAATTTGCAGCGACCTGCGCCTGTTATCGTCGGGACCGGAAGCCGGCTTCGGCGAAATTCGTCTGCCGGCTCGCCAGGCCGGTTCCTCAATCATGCCTGGCAAGGTGAATCCCGTGATTCCCGAAGCCGTGAGCCAGGTCGCGATGCGCGTAATCGGTCACGATGCGACGATTACGATGGCGTGCGCTGCGGGCACGCTGGAACTGAATCCGTTTCTGCCGCTCGTTGCCGATTGCCTCCTGGAGAGCTTGGCTTTGCTGACGCGCGCCGATGACATCTTTCGCCGGCACTGCATCGAAGGTCTCGAAGCCGACGAAGCGCGGTGCCGCGAGTTGGTTGAAAATTCCACCGCCTCCGTGACGGCCTTGGTTCCCGCGCTCGGCTACGAACGTGCCGGCGAAGTGGCAAAGCTGGCGCGTGCGAACCGCCGCAGTATCCGTGAATCGGTGATCTCGCAAGGCTGGCTCACTGGCGACGCATTTGATGAATGGATTAGCCCCGAAGCTGTCTGTCGGTTGGGAACGCCTGACGCTCCAAAGCCATGACCACCACGCCTAAAAGCCTGCGGCTGCACATCGCGTTTATCGGCCGGCGCAACGTCGGCAAATCGTCGCTGCTGAACGCCCTGACGCGCCAGCAGGTTTCCATCGTCTCCCCGGTCGCGGGCACGACAACTGATCCGGTGGAGAAGCCGATGGAACTGCTGCCGTTCGGTCCGGTGCTGTTTATTGACACCGCCGGCATTGACGACTCCGGCGAACTTGGTGCGTTGCGCGTGGAAAAAACCCGACAGGTTCTGGAACGCACGGATGTGGCTGTGCTCGTTGCCGAAGCCGGCATCTGGGGAAATTTTGAGGAAGCGATTTTGGCCGAGCTGTTGGCGCGCAAGACACCGACCGTCGTCGTTTTCAATAAAACGGATGTAACTCATCCTGGCACCGCGCCCATCGCCAAACTGGCGGAGGAGAAAATCTCCGTCGTCCAAACTTCCGTCGTCAATGGCGATGGAATCGCAGATTTGCGCGAGGCGTTGCTGGCTGTCGCCCCGGCAGAATTGATAGACAGTCCGGCAATTCTTGGCGACCTCGTTGGTCCCGGCGAAATGGCGGTGCTCGTGGTGCCGATTGACAAGGAAGCGCCGAAGGGCCGCTTGATTTTGCCGCAGGTGCAGTCAATCCGCGATCTGCTCGACAGTGACGCCTATTGTCTCGTGGTGAAAGAGCGCGAGTTGCGCAGCGCGCTGGACCGGCTGAAAACACCACCGAAACTCGTGGTTACCGATTCGCAAGCGTTTCTGAAAGTTGCCGCCGATACGCCGCTAAGCGTGCCGATGACGAGCTTTTCAATTCTGATGTCGCGCTTCAAAGGCGATTTGCTGGCGCAGGTGCAGGGTGCGCTGGCCATCGAAAATTTGCGTGGCGGTGATCGCGTGCTGATTGCCGAGGCCTGTGCTCACCATCCGATCGGCGAAGATATCGGGCGCGTGAAAATTCCGCGCTGGTTGACGCAATACACGGGTGTGAAGCTCCAGTTCGAGCACATGCAGGGCCGCGATTTTCCAAATGACCTTGCGGACTACAAGCTGGTGATTCATTGCGGCGCGTGTATGTGGAACCGCCGTGAGATGCTCAGTCGCATCTTGCGCTGCCAGCAGGCCGGCGTGCCCATCACGAACTACGGCCTGACCATTGCCTACAGCCTGGGAATTTTTGAGCGCGCGCTGCAGCCGTTCCCGGCAGCGCTGGATTCTTTTCGGAATGCGGAAAAGTTGAATGGTAGGGACGCACTGCTGCGCGTCCAGGCTGGCCCGCAGGTCAGCCCTACCAAAATGAAGGAGGTGCCAGCGTGACCCTCGCCAAAACAGAAATTATCAGCTGGTTGCGCGAAACAAATGCGGAACGGCTGAAGGAATTGTGGCGTCGTGCTGATGAAACTCGGCGGAGCCACGTCGGCGATGCCGTGTATCTGCGGGGTTTGGTGGAAATTTCAAATTTCTGCTCGCGCCAATGTGCTTACTGCGGTCTTCGTGTCGGGAACACTAGTTTGGCGCGCTACCGGATGAATGCGGATGAAATAGTTGCAGCCGCGCAGCAGGCCATGAAATTTGGCTACGGCACCGTGGTACTCCAAGGCGGCGAGGATTATGGTATCACGACCGAGTGGATGACCGAGGTCATCCGCCGCATCAAAAGCGAGACGCCCCTCGCGGTGACGCTGAGTTTGGGCGAACGGCAGGACAAGGATTTGGTGGCTTGGCGTGCCGCTGGAGCGGATCGCTATCTGCTGCGCTTCGAAACGTCGGATCGTAGTTTGTTCGACGAAATCCATCCGCCCTTGGGACATCGCAAGTGCGATCGCATCGCCGTTTTGCGGCGGTTGAAACAACTCGGTTATGAAATCGGCAGCGGCATCATGATCGGCATTCCCGGGCAGACTTACGCAAGTGTGGCGGATGACATCGCGCTGTTTCGCGAACTGGATCTGGACATGATTGGCATCGGGCCCTTCATTCCGCACCCGGCCACGCCGCTGGGAAATGGCTTCAGATTCTTCCCGTCGGTGCGAAGCGATCAAGTGCCGAACAATGAACTGATGGTGTATAAATCCGTCGCCTTGACGCGATTGGTCCGGCCGGATGCAAATATTCCGGCGACGTCGGCGCTGGCGACGATCAACAAGGCGAATGGGCGCGAGCTGGGATTGCAACGCGGCGCAAATGTGTTCATGCCGAACCTGACGCCGCTGAAATACCGCCGACTTTACGAAATTTATCCGAACAAGGCATGCATTGCCGAAACCGGTGACGCCTGCAACGGCTGCCTGAGTCTGCGCATTAAAGGGATTGGCCGGCACATCGGCAGCGGTCAAGGCGGCAGAAATAGAGCGACGGATAATGGTTTAACCTGGAGTGCGCGGACACGGCCGCGCTTTGATAATGGGCGACATGTCTCCCAGTCGGAACGCGGCGACATGTCGCCGCACTCCAAAATTGCGGAGGCCCCTTATGCCTGAAATTCCCGCCGCCAGCATCACGATTTGCATGGGCAGTTCTTGTTTTTCCCGCGGGAATAGTCGGAACATCGAAGTGCTTCAGGATTTTTTTAAAACTCAGAGCGTGCCGTCCTCGGTCGAATTGAGGGGACACCTGTGCGAAGGACAATGCAACTCGGGGCCTAACGTCACAATTAACGGCAAGATGTATCACCAGGTTGATCCGATCGTCATCGTGGGCCTGCTCAACCATTTTGTGCCGAAAGCATGAATTACCTGAACCCCATATTCACGGAGAAGCGCGAGTGCCAGGACTGCTACAAATGCGTGCGCAACTGTCCCGTGAAGGCGATTAAAGTCGAGGGCGGCTATGCATCCGTGGTGCCGGAACTGTGCATCTTCTGCGGCCACTGCGTGGAGGTGTGTCCTAATGGCGCGAAAAAAGTCCGCGACGATCTGGCCGGCGCGCGGCATATGTTAACGCTGAAAAAATCGGTGTTCGTCTCGCTCGCGCCGTCGTATGTCACGGAATTTCCCGGCGTGCAGGCGGCGCAGATGATCGGCGCGCTGAAAAAGCTCGGCTTTGCTGGCGTGTCGGAAACGGCTCTGGGCGCGCAGCAGGTTTCGGCGCAGGCGGCTGCCTTGTTGCGAAAAAATCCCGAGCGCGTGCTCGCCTCCTCGGCCTGTCCGACCGTGGTGGCCTTTCTGCAAAGGCATCGCGTGGGTGGTTCGCAACTGCTCACCGGTCTGCTGTCGCCGCTGCTGACGCATTGCAAAATGCTGCGGCAGACTTTCGGTGCGGACATCGGCATCGTGTTCATCGGCCCGTGCATCGCCAAAAAACTGGAAGCCGCACAGCATCCAGAATTGCTGGATGTGGTGCTGACCTTCGAGGATTTGCGTCGCTGGTTGGACCTGGAGGCAATCGCGCCGGAGAAAATTGCCGCAGCGCCGGAAGATGTTTTTGTGCCTGGTCGCTCGGCGGAAGGCGCGTGGTATCCGGTGGACGGCGGCATGATCGCCGGCATGAAGTCGGCGTGCGCGGTCAATGATTGCTCTTTGATGGCCTTTTCGGGAATTGGCGCGATAAAAAAAGCGTTGGATGGCATTGAAGAAATGAAGCCGGACCACGGCCTGTTTCTCGAATTGCTGGCGTGCGAAGGCGGCTGTGTGAACGGCCCGAAAGTGCTGCGACGCGACGCGACCGTGTTGAAACGCCATCGCGTCCTGAGTTCGGTGGCCGCACCGCAGGTGCTGTTGCCGCGTCCGCCGTTGGTGGAAACACCGACGGATTTCACTGTCGCGGCGGTGGCGGCGGTGCGTCATCCTGATTCGCAAATCCGCGAGGCGTTGCGCAATGTCGGGAAATTTTCGCCGGATGACGAATTGAACTGCGGCGGCTGCGGCTACGATTCGTGCCGCGAATTCGGCATCGCCTTGCTCGGCCTGAAAGCCGAGCGCGCGATGTGCGTGACCTACATGCGCCAGCTGGCGCACAAAAAGGCCAATGCGCTCATCCAGAAAATGCCGTCAGCGGTTGTCATCGTGAATGAGGCGATGCGCGTCATCGAGTTCAACGCCGCCTTCGTCAATTTGTTTGCGCCGGATAAAACAGCTAATGGCAACGGCGCGGTTTCGATTGAAGGCATCGCGCTGGCCGAGGTGATGCCGTTCGCCGGTTTGTTTCACAACGTGCTGAAAACCGGCGAGGATATTTTGGATCGCGACCTGCGGTTCCAAAACACGATTTTGCACGCGGCCATTTTCAGCATCGAAAAGCATTGTCTTGTGGGCGGCATTCTTCAGGACATCACGGAACCCGCGGTGCAGAAGGAACAGGTGATCCGCCGGGCCCGCGAAGTCATCCAGAAGCAACTGGCGACCACCCAGCAGATCGCCTATCTGCTGGGCGAGAACGCGGCGGACTCGGAGATTGCGCTGAATTCGATCATCGAGTCGTTCTCGCCGCCCAAGCCCGACGAGCCGAAGGAGCCCAATGACTGGCGAAAGCTTTATCGACGTTGATTTCTGGCGGCAGGCGAAACACGGGCAGGTCGTGGCCGGTGACGTTTTTCTCTCCCGCAAAATCAAGGAGGAAGGCCGCATCATCACCGTGCTGTCGGACGGCCTGGGCAGCGGCGTGAAAGCGAGTGTGCTCGCCAATCTCACGGCCACGATGGCGCTGCGCTACACCTCGTCGTTTGTGGACGTGCGGCAGAGTGCCAAGACCATCATGGACACGTTGCCGGTTTGTGAGAAACGCAAAATCAGCTATTCGACGTTCACGATTGTGGATTTGGACGAGGATGGCAAAACCCGCGTGATCGAACACGGCAACCCGCCGCTCGTCTGGTTGCGCGGGCAGACGCCGATGCCGATTGAGCGCGCCAGCCTTACGCTGGAGACCTGGAGGGAGCGCGTCATTAACTACAGCGAATTCGACATGCAGCTTGGCGACCGCATCGTGTTTTTTTCCGACGGCGTGAGCCAGTCCGGCTTGGGGCGCGTCGGATTGCCCTTCGGCTGGGGAGCGGAACACGTCACGGATTTTCTGGGCCGGCAAATTGCCGGCGAATGCGAAATCTCATCGCGGGATCTGTCGCGCCAGCTGGTCGCCGAAGCTCTCCTCAACGATGGTCGCGCAGCGAAAGATGACATCACCTGCGGCTCAATCTATCTTCGCTGCCCGCGCCGGTTGCTGGTCATCACCGGCCCACCTTTTAGTAAGGAACGCGACGGCGAACTGGCCGAATGGGTGCGGACTTTTGACGGTCGCAAAGTGATTTGCGGGGGCACCACGGCGGGTATTGTTTCTCGTTTGCTGGGCCGGCCGGTCACGATGAGTCTGGCTCAGCTTGATCCGGAAATTCCGCCGCCCGCCGTGATGGCCGGCGTTGACCTTGTCACCGAAGGCACCATCACGCTGGCCAAAGTTGCGGAAATTCTGGAGCGAGAAAATCCAGTTGAGCCCAAGCGCAAAAATCCCGCCCATGATCTGATTGCGCTCATGCTGCAAAGCGACATTGTCGAATTCATGGTCGGCACGCGGATCAACGAGGCGCATCAGGATCCCGGCATTCCGGTGGCACTGGATTTGCGCCGGAATATCATCCGGAAAATCGCCGCGCTGTTGGAGTCGCGCCATTTGAAGGAAACGAACGTGCAGTTTATCTAGGTCCCATACCCCAAAACACAGGAATGCAAGGCCAGACGGTCTGATAACCCAATTTCACCAATTCAGGCCAATTGTTCTGGTTTCTGTTCTGGTTTAAGGGGTGATTCCATCCGTTTTCAGACGACAATCCCCATCCGGGTGAAATCGGTGAGTTCTCCCCAAACAATTGATTCCATTGATGATTTACAGAGGGAAAAAATCAGAAATGATGGTGCGCACGACGGGAGTTGAACCCATAACCTTCGGCTTCGGAGACCGACGCTCTATCCAGTTGAGCTACGCGCGCAAATTGTTGTTAAAAGCCTTTATGATCGAAAAAGGGATCGAAATTTGGATTTGTAACCCGCAAGTTGCCGCATGACAACTTAACTTCAATCGCCAATGTCAGTTTGAATCAACAGACCCATATTATGCCTGCTTCAAATGGCCGGGCAAGCAAATCCGCCGGTCGCTAAAATGGTCCTCGTCGCGGGGTTCGTTCACCATCAGTTCAAAGATGGTGAGGTCAGGGTCGTCTGGCAACGAGACCAAGTAAGCCGGTCAGCCTTGTCCTCAGGACCGGTTGTCGGGCGGGGTAGGGGATGTTCGCATCGCAAATTTCTTTGGCCACTCACGTCCCCCTCAAGTGACAAAGCTGGAAGAGCCGGCCAAACTCGACTATGCTGATGACACCCGCTTCAAACTTGAGAAAGCCTATGAATCACACCATGTCACATAAAATGACCATCATCACCAGTCTGTTCGTGGGCCTCATGTTTGTGCCCAACGCATTTGCTGACGCCACTAATATATCGGCGGCTGAAACGTCGTTTCCCGTCACGATCACGGTGGCTGCAGACAAACCGCTCGGCGAATTGAAGCCCATCTGGCGTTTCTTTGGCGCAGATGAGCCGAACTACGCTTACCTGAAGGATGGTAAAAAATTATTGTCTGAACTTGGAAAGTTGGGTGAGCCGCAGGTATATTTTCGCGCCCATCACTTGCTCACGAGTGGGGACGGGGCGTATGCGTTGAAGTGGGGCTCGACCAGCGCCTACAAGGAAGATGCCAGTGGCCAGCCGGTTTACGACTGGACCATCAACGATAAAATTTTTGACAGCTATCTCGAACGGGGTATCAAACCCTATGTCCAGCTGGGTTTCATGCCGGAGGCTTTGACAACGCATCCGCAGAATTATCCGCATCATCCGCCGGTGGACGAAAAGGCGGACCCCGGCGCTGGTCAGGCGTATCCCCCGAAGGATTATGCGAAGTGGGGCGAACTTGCCTATCAGTGGGCGAAACATTGCGTCGAAAAATACGGCCGGACCGAAGTGGAAAAATGGTATTGGGAAGTCTGGAATGAGCCGAACATCATGTATTGGCACGGCTCGCCTGAAGCGTATTGCCAGCTCTACGACTACGCGATTGCTGGCGTGCGGCGCGCGCTGCCGACCGCAAAAGTTGGCGGGCCGGAAACGGCGGGCGGGCCGGGAGGTAAATTTCTCGGCAATTTTTTGGCGCACTGCGCGCACGGGACCAATTATGTGACCGGCAAAATCGGTGCGCCGTTGGATTTCGTTTCATTCCATGCGAAAGGTTCGCCGGTGTTCACCAACGGCCATGTCCGAATGGCGATGGCCAGCCAGTTGCGGAACATGAACGATGCCTTCGCGGTCATCGCGTCCTTTCCCGATTTTAAAAAACTGCCCATTGTTATCGGCGAATCCGATCCCGAAGGCTGCGCCGCCTGCCGCGAGCCGCGCGATGCGTATCGCAACGGCACGATGTATTCCAGCTACACGGCGGCGAGTTTCCCCCGCGCCATGGAACTGGCGGCAAAGCATGGCGTGAATCTTGAGGGCGCGCTGACGTGGGCGTTTGAATTTGAAGATCAGCCGCCGTTCGCCGGTTTCCGGCAATTGGCGAGCGCGGGCATTGATCTGCCGGTGCTGAACGTGTTTCGCCTGTTTGGCAAGATGAACGGACAGCAGCTTGCGGTATCCAGCAGCGCCGGCCTGAATGCGGAAATTATCCGCTCCCAAAACGTGCGCGGGCGACCGGATGTCTCCGCGCTCGCGAGCCTTGGCCAAAAGCAAATGGCGGTGTTGGTTTGGTATTATCACGACGACGATCTTCCCGGCCCGGATGCGGCGATTGATTTGTCGCTGAATGGACTGCCGTTACCGGGTGGTCCGGCGACGTTGACGCAATATCTTATTGATGCCAACCACAGCAATTCCTACCAGGCTTGGCTGCGGATGGGTTCGCCATTTCCGCTCTCGGCGGATCAGTCCGGGCAACTGGAAAATGCCGGCCACCTTGCCATGCTTGGCCAGCCGGAACGGATGGAAGTCCAAGCGGGCAGGGCGGCGGTTAAGTTTAATTTGCCACGTCAGGGCGTTTCCCTATTGGTGCTGAATTGGGACTGAACCGGAGTGGATGAGTCTGCTGAAGTGAAAATGGTTTCCAATCATGACGATGAAGATTATGGAACTATTAAATCCCGCTGCATCCCGACGCGGGTAAAACCACGTTGCCCGAAAAAGTGCTGCTTTGCGGCGCAACCCAGTCGCGTGCCATTATTTCGAGTCTTTAACTCCAGTTACCCGGCCAGATACTAATCCGCTTTGGAAAAGCGTTCCAGTCGCATCAGGACCGTTCTCCGTAATTCTAGTATGTCCGGATTTACCGGCGGCTGTTCGATTATCCTGTTTAGCAAACTAATCGCTTCGGTTGATAGCCCGGCCTGTAGCAACATGTGGACGGCTCCGGCCACTACTTGGTGATCGGTGTTGGCAACCTTGACTGCATTGTTCAATGCCGCTGTCGCCGCATTAGTTCTCCCTTCGTTCAAATAGGCGCGCGCCTCAATCACGTCCAAGCCCGCTTCGTGGGCTGGTTGCACGCCATAACCTAAGGCATTATTTCGAATGTGCTGGATGAACTTGAGACATAACTCGGTTTTTCCGGCGGAAGCGTAAAGCGCGGCCAGCGAAAGCGCTGCGTCCAAATTATGCGGTGCGAGTGTGGCGGCGCGGTCGAATTCACAGATGGCCTGACGTCCCAGCTTTGCGTTGATGAAGGCCAGGCCTGCTTCCATGCAGAAATTCGGTTCATCCAGCGGCCCGCAGAAGGCTTCCGCCTGTTCACGATTCCGGTAAGGATCAAATCCCTCCGCGCGGTGGCGGTCTCCGGTGTTTCCCGATTGAAACTGCTGGTTAAATGCCAGATTGATTTTGGCGGCCGTGTTTTTTTCGTTCAACTGGATGGCCCGTTGAAACTGTTCAGCGGCCTCCGGCCACCGGCCAAGTTTTTGGAGTTCCACGCCCCAAAAATCGGACGCGCGTGAATAGTAATTGGCGAAAAATTGCACCGACTGGTTGCGGGCGAGTGGCCGGGAAAAAAAATTATAGACGTGCTTAGTGGCCTGCGCCTCGGTCGCAGACCAGTAGTTCGTGAATGTCGGCAGCATTTCACGGTCAAAGTCAGCCCAGGCAATTTCGCTCTCGCGGATCGTTTGCGGTTCAAGTCTCGGCTCCAAATAGGAATCCGAATGGTTTCTCTCCAGCACTGTGCCCATTCCTTCCGGTATTAAATCATGCCTCTCCAGAATCATACCGGGACTTTGATGCAGGCAGCATAGTTTCCGGTCTGTGCCCAGCGCCTCGATCAACTGCTCCAGATACAGCACCGGCATCTGGCCGTGCTGGGAGGATTCAGTAAATGCTCTAGCCCAGACGGCTGGATAATGGCTGGCCTGCGACCGGTGATAGTCAAACCAGACGGCCGCAGCTGTATCCAAAAACAACGTGTCGCAAGCGTTGGATTTTCCCAGCATTTGCAAGCGCGCCAGTGCCAGCAGTTGATGGTCATCGGACATAATCACCTTTGGCCCCGGTGAAAATTTATCTACCGTGCGGCGCGCGAAGTCGTCCGGCAGGGTCGTATTCGTCAGCCGGATTTCCGGTTCGTTGCGAAGGGCGAGAAGCGTCACCAGCGCCAGTGAGAAAAATATAATTAAACCCAAGGTCGCGCGGCGCAGCATTTTTTTGATCCGGTAGCGCAAATATTTGGGCCCGCTTTTCTGCCGGGAGCGTAAAACGATGGCTTGGCTGGTAAGCGTGGCCAGCAGGTATCTCACGCAATAACCCAAGGCCAGCGCGCAGAAAAAGTAATTCGCTAGCAGCGGAATGCCCGGCAGTAGCCGGCGTGGTGAAAAATTGCCGTCGAGCAGGATCCATCCGCAAACGGCAGCCACCGCCAGGTGGCCAATATGCAGAAACCAGCGCGACGCGGCATCCTGTGCGCCCGCAAATTTCCAGCGCACAGAAATGAACAGCAATGGCGCGAGCGAACCCAGCGCCAGCGAAATGTAGCGGTAATCTTCCGTGAGAAAACGTCTCATTGTCAGTAGCCACGTTTCCTGAGCCTTGAGGTTGAATTTTAAGCATTCCCAGAAGCTGATGGGCATCTTTCCTGTAATCTGATGCGCCAGCGGCATGACCAGGTAAAGCAGCAGTCCGGCGGCGAAGGCCAGAACGATCCAGCCCAGCGGACGCCAGGGTTCGAGTTCCGACTTAAGTGAGCGGCCTTGCCATCCCAAAATCGCAAATCTGAGTTTAATCAGCCGCTGAGCCGTTGCCCGCCCGCCTTGTAGCGCCATCAGCGTCCAGAGAAAACCGGGAAGTAGCACGAAGAGTGCGGCGTTGTTCGCTGTGCGTCCAAGTTAATTGTGAGACCATATTTTCTGATAATTGGTTGACACATTTGTTTTTTGGTTTTGGCGGACGGCGATCAAGTTCTGGCAGCGGAGCCAGGCTTCCACAGTGACCCGCCACGCCGTGGCGGGTTTGA
>CAIXPZ010000044.1 GCA_903921455.1 uncultured Verrucomicrobia subdivision 3 bacterium
GGCCGCTGGAAGATGCGAAGAGGACGACCCGATCCGTTGAGAAATTTGGCAGGATCAAGGTCAAGACCACGGAGCGGTCCTGCGGCTTCTTTACGGCCTCGGATTCCGCGCACATCCAGATCAAAAACTTCGTTTTGGATTACGCAGCGGACTCGCTCATGCAGTTCGGCGGCAAAATTACATCCCTCGACAAAAAGACCCGGATCTTGGAAATCGAAGTTGATCCCATGGTTTATCAGAACCTCCATGAAGTGAAGAATGAGAAGTATATGTTCTTTGTGACCGGAGAACATCGCCAACGGATCGGCTACAAGGGTGTGGGGTAGCCTGGCAAATGTTCATCCTTGTTCATGCGTCCGATACCGGCCTGATGTGCATACCTGAACCGCTCTACGCGTGCGCGCGCGAGTGAAAGGCACGCCGAGTGGGACATTCATGAACCAGTGAAGCGTGCCGGTGCTGGCGTCGCGGTGGCGTCAGCCGCCGCCGCCAGCATGAACGGCAGGCGTTCGCGCACGCGCCTGATGTGCGGCCTTAATTATTGAGCAAAGCGAACACAAACAAACTCCGCACAACGTTCGAGCGTGGACGCCATGTCCCTGGGCGCGTTCGTCATTATTGAGCACGCGAGTGGAATGCAGCGCGAACAAATATTTTATTGAGCGCAGCGAGCTTAATTCTAGCCGTGAAAATAAGGAATCTCGCTATTATCGATTTTTGGCTTTTGTGAAAATAGCGCATTTGGTTATTTCCGTTCACACGCCGGATTAGTCAAGTGTAAGTCAAGTTATCAGTCAAGTGGCGGG
The DNA here is from genome assembly GCA_903921455.1 of uncultured Verrucomicrobia subdivision 3 bacterium. Next base: position 807 of record CAIXPZ010000044.1, read on the forward strand.
CAGAACGGGCGAAGGTCACCGATGGAGTGCGGCGAATGGGTTACTTAATCGCCGCATTGTGTGCGGCGATTAAACTTGCCGGATGCGGTGAATCGGGGGCATATTCGCCGCAAGCCTTGCGGCGAATCTATGTATATCCATGAACGCAAAGAGTGGCCGGAATTCCGCTGGAACCAGTCAGCCCTAGCCACGCTTTTGGCGGAAGTGCGCCATGCTCAGGGCCGACTGCTGGGCCGCATGGAAGCCCTGGGCTTCCCGTTGCGCGAAGAAGCCACGCTGCAGACCCTCACGCAAGACGTGATCAAGACCAGCGAGATCGAGGGTGAAAAGCTGGACGCCGGTCAGGTCCGCTCTTCGTTGGCCCGGCGCATGGGGCTGGACATCGGCGCACTGCCGCCGATTGACCGCAACGTGGAGGGCATCGTCGAGGTCATGCTGGACGCCACGCGCCAGCATGCTGAGCCTTTGACGACGGAACGACTATTTGGCTGGCACGCCGCGCTGTTTCCCACCGGCCGCACCGGGATGCGTCGCATCACGGTGGGCGGATGGCGCACCCAAAAGAGCGGGCCGATGCAAGTGGTGTCCGGCCCGATCGGACGCGAGAAGGTTCACTACGAAGCGCCCGAAGCTATCCGCCTGAAAAAGGAAATGGCCCGCTTCCTCAAATGGGGCAACACCACGCCGACCGTGGATCCGGTGATCCAATCGGCGCTGGCCCATTTCTGGTTTGTGACGATCCATCCGTTTGAAGATGGCAATGGCCGCATCGCGCGGGCGATCGCCGACCTGATGCTGGCCCGGTCAGAAAAAACAACGCAACGATTTTACAGCATGTCCGCGCAAATCCAACGCGAGCGCAAAGTGTATTACGACGTGCTGGAACGCTGCCAAAAAGGGACGCTGGATATCACCGAGTGGATCGAGTGGTTCCTGAACTGTTTGCAACACGCCATCGCCGCCTCGGAACAAACCCTGGAAGCGGTGCTGGTGAAGGCTGGCTTCTGGAAAGCTCACGCGGACAAGTCGCTCAATGAGCGCCAACGCAACGTCATCAACCGACTGCTGGATGGCTTCGAGGGTAAACTGACGAGTTCGAAATGGGCGAAGCTGACGAAGTGCTCGCAAGACACGGCGCTGCGCGACATCAGTGATCTGGTGAGCCGGAAAATTTTGGTGAAGGAAGACGCTGGTGGTCGTAGCACTGGCTACACCTTGCGTCTGCCGTAATAGCTTCCAAACCGAGGAACGCAGTGACGAGGGTGCCACCTGCCTTTTCCACGCCGCACAGCGCGGTAAATCCTGGCCAACCTGCATGGTTGTCTTGCAACCGAATCATTCGCCAACCTGACGTGACCGAATCGCGCGCGCTGTGAGCTCAAGGCCAGCCGTCCGTGACATGGTAAACCTGAGCAAGCTGGCCGGTGACCGTGTCTGACAGCGTTAGCTGGCAGCACGGGCATGAGCGCCGGCGTCCGCGCGTGGGAATTGGCATTCGCAAATGGACACCGTGATATGTCCGCGCGACCTCACTATTGAGCAACGCGAACCAATTTCGCTGTGCCGGGATGTTGCACGTTGCTGACGTGTGAAAATAAAAAATCGTCAAGTTGGAATCAGAAAATTGTTTGGCAGCGTGTGACGGTGTGTGACAGCGCTTGGCAGCATCCGGCAGTTGTGGGCTTTAGGGTGATCCGATTGCAAAAAATTCCCGTGCTAGAGTCCGCTCGTGCCAGCGAACTCTACTCATCTCGATTACGATTTCAATCTTCCCGCATGGCTTCGTGCCCGCGATGTGATTGCTGGTGATGATGCTGTGAAGTTGGGTGGCATCAAGTATCTCCCACGTTTGGATTCTCAATCCGACGATGAATATCTCGCTTACAAGACTCGCGCCTGTTTCTTCAATGCCACGAGCCGCACCTGTGATGGGTTTCTAGGTTTGCTCTTTCGTCGTGATCCTGAAGTCAAGTTGCCTGACCGTCATGCTGGTATCGGTGTTGCTCTTCATGTGTTCACCGATGACGTCGATTTGATGGGCACGACCTTGTTCACGTTTTGCAAAGGCGTAGTGAATGAAGTTTTAACTGTGGGTCGCTGTGGCACTTTGATCGATTGGCAGTCCGATGCTGAATCTCGTGCTTATGTGGTCCGCTATCAGGCTGAGGATATTTTGAATTGGCAAACGCAGCGCATCAATGGCCGCAATGTGGTGACGTTGATCGCCCTTCGCGAAGTGACCGACTTGCCTGATCCGGAAGATCCGTTTGATGTGAAAAAAACTGAATCCATTCGTGTTCTCAAGCTCGATGTTCAGTCCGATGGTAGCACCTGTTACGTCGTTCAGCTTTGGCAACAGCAGCAAGCTCCCAACAGCCGCCGCAAGAAAACGGATTGGAAGTTGATTGAATCCCGCATCCCGCTTCGCCTTGGCAAGCCGCTACCGCTGATTCCATTTGTGTTCCATGGTCCACGCAATGCACTGCCCGACGTGGATAAGATGCCGCTCGCCGACATCATCCATGTGAACCTGGATCATTATCGTCTCGATGCTGATTACAAGCATGGATTGCACTTCACGGCTCTGCCCACCGCTTGGGTTTCAGGATTTGATAAGACTTCTGAACTGCGCATTGGCAGCAGCACAGCATGGGTGGCTGAGACACCTGGTGCTGTCGCAGGCTTTCTTGAATTCAAGGGTCATGGCTTGTCCACGTTTGAGAATGCACAGAACCGTGATGAACGCCTGATGGCTGTGCTGGGCTCTCGCATGTTGGAAGATACCAAGCGTGTTGGTGAAACGGCTGATGCCATCGAACTGCGTCAAGCGGGTGAGAACAGCATCTTGATGACGCTCGCTCTGTCTGTGTCTGACTCTATCAGCCAAGTGCTTCGCTGGGTTTATTGGTGGAACAGCACTGAAGCGCTGCCTGAAGACATCACTGAGAACACTGTGCTGCTGAGCATCAACACTGATTTCACGGCCAAAGGTCTGACCAGTCTGGAACTGACTGCCATCGTTGGTGCCTGGCAAGCGGGAGCCATCAGCCAAGCCACCATGTTTGATCTCTTCCGTAAAGGTGAAGTCCTGCCCACTGGTCGCACTGACAAGGAAGAGCAACAGCTATTGCAGCCACCTAGCGGCCAAATCCAAAACGGTCAGCAGATTCCGACCGGGGTCTTTCCTAAGCCTGGGAATACCCCAGTGGCCACAACGATTTCAACGCCGCCGTCAGCAACCAACAACCAATAGAAAATTATGCCACTGAAATATAAATATCCGACCAAGCAAGAAATTCCTGCCGAACAACAAGCGCTCTACGTCGAGCGTGAAGGCGCGTTCTACCTGGACATCGAAGGTGTCGTGGAGAAGGCGAAGGCCGATGAGTTGCGCACGCACAACATCGAACTGCGCAAGCAGATTGAAGAGCGCGACGCGCGTTTCAATGGCATCGACCCCGACCAGGTGCGCCAGCTCTCCGCCGAGAAGGAACGCTTGGAGGAAGAGCAGCGCCTGAAGGACGGGAAATTTCAGGAAGTGATGGAATCGCGCCTGAAGACCGCCAAGGCTGATTGGGAAAAGCAGTTGAACACCGTCACCGGTGAGCGCGATACGCTCAACACGCGTTTGACGGCCATCCAGATTGACCAAGGCGTCATCACCGCCGCCACCAAGCGAGGTCTGCGGCCGACGGCGATTCCCGACATCACGGCCCGCGCTCGCACCGTGTTCAAGCTCGTCAATGGTGTGCCGCAAGCGTTCGAGGCCGATGGCAAATCCGTGCGCTATGGCAAGGACGGCATTACGCCGATGACTTTAGAGGAGTGGGTCGATGCGCAAGTCGCCGACGCTCCCCATCTATTTGAATCCAACGCTGGTGGCGGGGCTGCCAGCAACGGTGCCGGGGGTGCCGCGGGTTCGCAACGGTCCGTGAAAAACCCGTTCCGCAAGGATACGTGGAATCTCACGGAACAAATGAAACTGCAAAAATCCGATCCGGCGTTGGCGGCCCGTTTGAAAGCCGCTGCCTAAGGATCAAAAGAGAAAGGTTTGAGTTATGGCTAAAACTGGAGTGGCGGACATTGTCATCCCCACAGAATTCGAGCGGTATGCAATTGAACGCACCGCACAACTGAGTGCGTTCGTGCAGAGCGGCATCCTGGAAAATTCGCCGGAGTTCGACGTCCTGGCAGCAGGCGGCGGGCGCGAGGTGATGATGCCGTTCTGGAAGGACCTGCAGGCGGCGCGTCAGCTCTTGAGCGACAACGCGACGCTGGCGGTGAACAAAATCGGCAGCGACAAGGACACGGCCCGCATCCAGAACGATGCGCAGGTCTGGTCGGTGAATCACCTCGCGAAAGTGGTTTCGGGTGATGATCCGATGCAGGCGATCGTGGACCTGGTGGCTGACTACTGGGCGCGCGTGGATCAGGGACTCGTCATCAGTTCGCTGAAAGGCATCTTCGCCTCGGCGTCCATGGCGGGCAACAAGCTGGCCATCGCGAGCGAAACCATCGCCGGTCAATCGGGCACGACCCGGCTCAACGGTTCCACGTTTGTGGACGCCACGGTGAAGCTCGGTGATCGCGGTGACCGCCTCACGGCCATCGCGCTGCACAGCTCGACGGAAGCCGCGTTGCGGAAGCTGGACTTGATCGACTTCGTTCCCGACAGCGAGGGCAAGTCGCAGATCAAGGTGTTCCAGGGTCGGCGCGTCATCGTCGATGACACGTTGCCGACACGGGCGGGCACTACGGATGGTGTGGTTTACACCAGCTATCTGTTTGGTCCCGGTGCGTTCGGCAAAGGTGCCGCTCCGCTGGAATCCGAGCCGCTGCAAGGTGGCACGGGCACCGAAGGTGTGGAGATCGCGCGCGTGCCGCTTGATAGCGATACCGTTTTAATCAACCGGCGTCGTTACATCCTTCATCCGCGCGGCGTTAAGTTCACCAGCGCTGCGGTGGCGGGCGACAGCCCGACCAATGCGGAACTGGAAAACGGCGCAAACTGGACGCGCGTTTTTGAAAACAAAAACGTCCGCATCGTCGCCATCGACCACAACTAACTGCGTTAGGGCCAATGCGCTGGCGCGCGGGGAAATCCTGCGCGCCAGCCAACCAAAACTATGAGTGAACTTTTACCTTTCATCCGACGTCAGCGGCGGCCGCTGATTGAACCCGACATGCCCAAACCGTTAGCGCCGGGCGAGAAATGTCCGCATTGCGGTCGATCCGTGCCGGTCGAGCCACCAGTGGCCGCAACGGAAACAAAACTTCCGGTTGTGACTCCGGTGCCGGACGTCACTCCCACGGAAACGCCGAAGCCTGAAGAGCCCCATGCTGACGCTCCCGAAAATTGACCGTCGAGGTTTTCTCGCGCTGTGGGCGCAAGGCCGTCGCCGTAAGCGCGTGCGCGCCGCGCTGGCTGCCTTGCTGCCCGCGCCGGTGTTGCGTGCGCAGTATCCGGACAAATTGGTTTGGGCTTGGGATCTGCCGAATCCGTTCAAGTGGAATGTCTGGATGAGTTTTGACAGCGGTGCGTCGTGGATACTCGCCGAGGGCAGTTGGATGTATGGCGACGCGCGGTTGTTCGCGCCCGATGGCGGCGGCGAATTGTATTTTATCGTCGGCGTGGACGAGGACGGGAACGAAATCACCCAGCACAGTAATTGGATCCGGCCGGAAGATGCGCTCTTGCCCGCGCCCATGTTGCGCGCGACGTATCCGGATTTGTTGGTGTGGGATTGGGACTTGCCGAATCCCTACAAGTGGAACGTCTGGCAAAGTCTCGACGGTGGGGCTTCTTACATTCTCGTGGAGGGTTATTGGATGTATGGCGACGCCCGGCAGTTTGCGCCGGACGGCGGCGGCGAGCTGCATTTCATCGTCGGCGTGGACGAGGCCGGCAATGAAGTCACCGAGCGCAGCAATGCCGTTTGCCCGAATGATGCGCCGGAGCCGGCACCGGTAACGCTGCTCACCGGGCTGTCGGCGTATTGGGATGGTGACAGTTCTTTGGACCAGGTTGGTCTGGTGGAAATGTTGAATACGGCCGATGGGATTTTTGGCTCCAGTCAATTACTGCCGTCGGGTTCGACGGGTTTGGTGCTGGAAGCACTCAATGAAACCGATCTCTTTTACAGCAAGAATGCGGTGTTTGATAACTACTCGGCCCGCACGGTGAATTGCTGGGTGAACCTGCAGAACTGGCATGGCAATTTTCTGCTCGCCGATGTTTCTGACGACGGCCTCGGCGCCGGCACTGGCTTGAGCCTGCGCTTTTGTGCCGACGGCGGTTTCTACGAGTTCAACAGCCATTACGATGGCGGTTGGGATTCGAGTTCGGCTCCTTTGCTAGAAGGCCAGGTCAGTCCAGCAACGTGGTTCATGCTTACGATCACGTCGGACAATTCTGAGATGCGCGTTTACGTCAATGGCGCTTTGTCCGGCACGCTGGCCCTAACAGGCCCGACGACACCCTATTACGAGCAAGGGCCGGAATCGTTCTGGCTGAACGGTCCCCACTTCTGGGGAAACATGATCGGCCAATTTTGTTATCTCGGCGTGTGGGGCCGCGTGCTGGATCCCACGGAACTGGAAACACTTTACAACAACGGCGCCGGGCTCGCCTTCGCGGGCCTGTGAACCAGAACCAAAATAAAAGTTATGAACGCAATTGCCATTAAACCGAAAACCATTGAACTCACGCCGGCACGCACGGCGCAGATCAACAACATCACCTGGCGCACGAACGATGATTCATTCGCCCGCAAGCTGACGGTCATCGTGAACAACGCAACCGCCTTCACCGTCGAGGGCGCGGATTATGACGCGCTGGGCCAGTGGACCGATGACACCATCAAGGGGCTCATTCTCGCCCGCTTCGGCTTGGAACTCGCATGAGCAGCACGACCGCCATCACGCTCACGAAGGAGGACGGTTCCGGGAAGTCCGACGCGAACACCTACGCATCCGTTGCCGATGCGAACTATTATCACGAGGGGCATCTGTATGCCGCCGCGTGGACTGCTGCGACAGACATTCAAAAAGCGGCTGCGCTGGTGATGGCGACGCGGTTGATTGATATCGAATATCAATTCGGCGGTTCGCGTGTGCTGATGAATCAGGCTTTACAATGGCCGCGCTCGGACTGCCGCGAGCCGGATGGCAGCACGGCGGAATTTGTTTTACCCGGCATGACACCGCATTTCGTCGTCATCACCACAACCTCGGAAGAGCTCCGGCTGCTGAAAAACACGTGGACAGTCCCGGATGATGTGGTGCCGAAGGCGGTCGTCGAGGCGACGTGTGAGTTGGCGCGCGAGTTGTTGATCACCGACCGCACGGCGGCGCCGGCCGGTGAGGGCTTGAAGTATCAGAACAATGGCAGCGTCCAAACGGGCTACGACAAGTCGGACACACGTCCAATCATTCCGGCCGTCGTCCAGGCGTTGCTTGGCAAGTATGGCGCGCTTATCAAAGCCAAGAGTGGATCCGTGAAACTTGTGCGCGTATGACTGAGCAAATTCAAAACCTGAAAAAATTCCGGTTCGTTCCGGAGGTCACCCTGGGAAACGTGCTGCAACTGCTCACGATTGCGGCGGCAGTCGTCGGCTTGTGGGTGAGCCTCGACAAGCGGCTGGCGGCTGTCGAGATGCAGGAAAGTTACGCCATCGAGGAGCGGCACGATTTGAAAAA
>CAIXPZ010000045.1 GCA_903921455.1 uncultured Verrucomicrobia subdivision 3 bacterium
GATTCTCATGCGCGAGGGCGGCTCCATTCCGATCGTGAATGAATTCAAAAAAGTTCTGGGGGCCGACACGCTGCTGCTCGGCATCGGCTTGCCGGATGACAATGCGCATTCGCCGAACGAGAAGTTCAACCTGGACTGTTTTGAGAACGGCCAGCGGATGAGCGCTTTCCTGTGGCAGGAACTGACCGCATAAGCCGATCGGCCATGAAGCCTTCACTCCTATTGCCCGCGCTCGCCGGCGCGGCCCTGCTCTGCGGCTGCGACAAGCAGGTCAAGATCAACAGCGCCAAGATTGAACTGCTGACGCAGAACATTCTGCAATTCGAGCAAAGCCAGGCCAAGCAGCTGGCGGCGCTGCAAACCCAGCTGAACAACCTGGCGCCCACGCTGGACAAGATGAACGACGCGTATTTCGAGAAGAACCACGACCAGGCGTTCTTCTTTCACACCAACACGCTGTATCTGATCCTGATGGTGGACAAGAAAATCGAGGCGCAACTGCAAGTGGCCGACGGCGAACGGGCCGCCCAAAGCACGCTGGCGTATAGCTATTATACGAACCAGATGGCCGCGCTGTTTCTCGGCAACGAGCAAATCCAGAGCGCCCTGACCAACCAGGCCAGCCGGATGGAGGAACAGGTGAACGCCGAAACCCGAAGGGTGAGCGCCGCCGCGAGCGAGGAACTGCTAACACAGATCAAACGGCTGGCGCCGGAGGCGGCGGAAATCGCCCGCCGCAAGGAACTGGCGGCCGACGTGGCGGAAATCAAAAGTGAGCTGACGCACATCAAGGCACAACTCCAGGCACTGGCGCCCAAATAAAAGCTAGAACCTACTCCGCCGCGGCAGCGGGCGCCGGCGGGGGCCGGTGCAGCACCATGACGTTGCCGACGCGCATGACGAGGTGGCTGGCCGTTTTTTCCGCAAGCAACGGCGCGAGGGTTTTCTTCTCCTCCTTGAACTCGGCAAATTTTATCTTAACCAATTCATGGCGCGCCAGCTCGTCCGACACGGTGCGGACGAAGCCGTCACTCAAGCCGGCCTTGCCCACTTTCAGCGTGGCAGCCATGAGCTGGGCGGCGGCCTTGAATTTACGAATCTGGGCGTTGGACAGGGGTTCGAGCATCGGACGGTAGTTTAGCAGGTTTTTGAAAAAGCACCAACTGCAATCTGGCGGGGGGAGACGACCGGGGCGCTAGCCCGGCACGAACACGCGCCGGATCCCGATTAATCCTTCAACCGGTATGCCTGCAGCCGGCGAGACACCCCAGCCGACGCATACCAATCCCCTAAAAGCAGATCCAGCCCCTCGACGCAAACATCGCCAAAATCAGTGGCGCGATACGCTTGCAGGAACGCAATGATCCGGCGGGCATCCGCCGGCGGCCGGCAAAAGCGCAGCACGGTGAGGTGGGCGGCTTTGATCCGTTAACGGACATCGAGCCCAACGCCCCAGGGGGTTTGGCCTAACCTTGCCCGCAACTCATTCCGGATCGCTCGCAGCGTCGCATCGCCAGGAAACCCCTGAATCATCATGGCGCCGGGCGAAGCCGTGACGCCTTGAAAGGAAACCGTAAATTTCCGGTGCCGGCTTAACACGTCCCGGAGGATCGATTTATAAGCGGCCAGATGCGGCAGCTGCTCCCGCCAGAACTCCGACCCCGGTATCAGCGAAAGGACGGTGACATGAAGGTCCGCCGGCCCGTAACAATATTGCGCGGGAGCCGCCGCCGCCAACTCGTGAAGGAACGGACGCAGCGAATCCAAAAGGTTACGGGAAGGCCGAAAAACCAGAGTCACACCGCGCCGGCGATCGCGCGACTTATCGGGCAACTGCGGATCCAGATCAAACCGGTTTTGCTCAAAAGCAGGCATCGCCTCCCGCCACAATTGTTCGTAGACCGGCCGCGCTTCGTTCAAGCCGCCGCCCATGATGCCAATTCCGATTTCAATCGCTCCACCGGCAGGCCGACGACGTTGCTGTAAGAACCGGAAATTTCCGAGACAATGAGCTCGCCACGCTCCTGAATGGCGTAGGCACCGGCCTTGTCCAGCGGCTGAATAGCGGCGAGATATGCGCGGATCTGCCGGGCGCTGAGCGGATGAAACAGCACGTCGGTGCTGACGGCAAAAATCTTCTCGCGATGCGCCCGCAGGTGCATCAGGCAAACGCCGGTGACCACCTGATGGTGACGGCCTTGCAACCGCGCCAGCATCCGGCGCGCCTCCGCCCGAGTGCGCGGCTTGCCAAGAATCTCATTGTCCAGAAACACCAGCGTGTCCGCCGCGAGCACGAGCGCATCGGGAATTTGCTTGGCCACGGCGCGGGCCTTGCGATGGGCGTTGAGCTGGCAGACTTCAAGCGGGGAAAGGTGGTCGTGAGCGACTTCAGCCGCAGCGGCCGGCAGCACACGAAATTTCACCGGCAACAGCTGCAAGAGCGACGCGCGGCGCGGTGAGGCCGAAGCCAGGATGAGCGGCGGCAATTTCACCTTTTCATAATAGCAGATTCCACCGCCCTGTCGAGCATGGGAAAAATCAGGCGTGCGTCGGAGACGTTTTTCCGCTAATCCATCGCCATGCAAATCCGCCGGCCACCCGCCAACCTAGCGCTCATCGGCTTCATGGGCACGGGCAAGACCTCCGTGGGCCGGCTGGTCGCGGATCATCTCGGCTTTGAATTTCTGGACACGGATGAACTCATCCAGACACGCACCGGCCGCAGCATTGCGGACATCTTTGCCAAGGAAGGCGAACCCGCTTTTCGCGCCCTAGAAAAACAGGTGGTGCAGGAACTCTCCCAGCGCGAAAAAACGGTCACTTCCACCGGCGGCGGCCTGCCCACCAACCCCGAAAACCTGGCGGCGCTAAAGTCCTTTGCGCTGGTCGTCTGCCTCTGGGCCTCGCCGGAAAAAATCTGGGAGCGCGTCCGCAACCAGTCGCACCGCCCCCTGCTCCACGACGCCGACCCGCAGAAAAAAATCCGCGAACTGCTGTCCGCGCGCGAACCGTTTTACAAGCAGGCCGACGTGCTGATCAACACCGACCTGCGGTCGGTGCGCGAAGCGGCACAACAAGTGACCCTGCAGTTCAAGCTGGCCACGCGGGCCAGGCGATGAAAGCCGCCCTCCGGCAGCGCGCGGCGGAGCTCGGCTTTGACGACTGCCGCTTCACCACCGCCGTGCCGCCCGCCAGCGCGGGCAAATTCCAAGGCTGGCTGGCGGAAAAGCAGCACGGCGAAATGGCGTGGCTGGAACGCAACGCCGACAAACGCGTGGAGCCGCAGAAGGTTTTACCCGGCGCGAACAGCATCATCGTCCTCGCCGCGAGCTATCAAAACAGCCAATGGCCAATGGCCATGGGCCAACAGAAATCCGGCGTCATCGCGCGTTACGCCCGGTTCAAGGATTACCACGACGTGCTGGCCGAAAAACTGAAGCAGCTGACTCAATTCACCAACGACCTCGGCGGCGCGGGCACCCGCTCGCTCGGGTATGTAGACACCGGCCCGGTGCTGGAACGCGATCTGGCCCAGCGCGCCGGACTGGGCTTTGCCGGCAAGCACACGAACCTCATCAGCCGCCGGCTCGGCAACTGGATCTTTCTCGCGGAGATTTTAACCACGCTGGAGCTGGCACCGGACGCCCCGGAAAAAAACCATTGCGGCAGTTGCACGCGCTGCCTGACCGCCTGCCCGACCAACGCGATCACCGCGCCGTTCCAACTGGATGCGCGCAAGTGCATCTCGTATCTGACGATCGAATTGAAAGGGTCGATCCCTTTGGAATTCCGCCCGGCCATCGGCAATCGCATTTACGGCTGCGACGACTGTCTGGCGGCCTGTCCGTGGAACAAGTTCGCCCGCGAAGGAAACCTGATGAAACCCCACGCGCGGGCGGATCTGGCGCAACCGGAGCTGGTGGAGCTATTGCAACTGGATGACGCGGGCTTCAAAACGCGCTTTGCCGGAACCCCGATGCTCCGCACCAAGCGGCGCGGGGTATTGCGCAACGTCTGCGTCGCTTTGGGAAATGTGGGCGAGGAGACGGCGTTGCCGGCTTTGAAACAAGCCACGAACGACCAGGAAGCACTGATCGCAGAACATGCCCACTGGGCGATGCAGCAGATCGAATCGCGCCGGAAATAATTACTCGGGAAGCGCCTTAAGCTGGGCGCCGGTGTAGGGCGGCTGGCCTTGGGGAAGTTCCGCCCGGATTTTCTTGATAACCTCGCCGGTGACCGGTGACGCCTGATTGCCCCAGGAGCTGCGAATGTAGGTGAGCACCGCCGCCAAATCATCATCGGGCAGCGCCGCGCCCATGGCCGCCATGGCCAGGTTCCAATCCTTGCCCGACACCTGAATCGGCCCGTTGATGCCGGCCAACGGAATCCGAGCGAGGCGATTGAATCCCTTGGTGACGACCCATTCCGAACCCGCCAGCGGCGGAGCCTGACCGGGCTTGCCCAAACCATCGGCGCCGTGGCAGATGCCGCAGACGCTATCGTAAACCGTTTTTCCCCGGGCCAACGCCGCCGCCGCCCCCGACTTGGGCTGATAAGCTTCCAGCAATTCCGCGCTGGCGTAGGGAGCATAAACCTTGGAATTAAACCAGCCACCATGCTGGTCGAAGTAATAGCCGCCCAAAAACAACAAGACCAGCGTCACGACAATAATCCACATCGGCGCGGCGGAACGGGGCGCGGACGCGGCGGAACAAGATGAGTTTTCGGCGCTCATTTACTTGGCAGAAGTGATCGGGGTGAACGGGGCTTCGTAAAGCGGCACATTGGCCTTGAGACTCAAAAGATAGGCAACCAGCTGCTTCGCCTCGGGCCTGGGCACGACTTCAAAACCGGCCGGCGGGGCAAAGGCGCCACTGAGTTTAAGCGCCTCGGACGAAGCGACCAAACCTTGCTTACGCAATTCAAACAAGAAGCGGAAGGACGGCATCGTGGAAGTATTCACGACGGATTTGGGCGCGTAGAGATGCTGCAACTGCCAGTTCGCATCCGGGGCGCGAACGCCAATGTTGGCCAAGTCGGGGCCGGCGCGGAGACTGCCGAGCTGCACCGGCTGGTCATAAAGATAATCCGCCGCAACGTTCTGGCGCAAACCCCAGCCGCGCGCGATGTCCGCGCCGGTGGCAACAATGCGGGTCTCAGTTTTAATTCCAATGGCCTTCAAGCGATCCGCCATTTCGCCGGCAATCGCCTTATCCTTGCTGGTCAGGAGGGTTTTCGGCAGCCCGCCGTTCCAGCCCTTGAGATTGGCCACGATGGCGTTGGTATAGGCCGCCAGTTCCGGCAGCACAAACAGCGACTTGGTGAAGTCGATGAAATCACCCTGCTGGTGCACGCCCAAACCCGTCAACGTTATTTCACAGGCCACGCCGGTCTGCCGCACCTGCTCGGTGTGACACGCCGCACAGCCAGCGGCCCGATAGACCTGCAAGCCCAGCGTCGCCTCGCCGGTGCGCTGCACCGGCCAATTATCCGAAGACTGCAGCACGACGGTCTGCCTGGCCCCGCCCAGCTGCACCAGCGGCGCGAGCACCAGGCCGCACCAGGAAGCCCCGAGCGCGACCAACGCGGCGACAAAAACGGAGAAGCCGGTCTTCATGATTTCACCTCCGAGGGCTTGAGCGGCGACTTGAGATAGGCCACCACCATTTTAACCAGACCGAGCTTCCACTGGATCGTCATGATGAACACATTCACGGCAAACAAGAGAGCGCCGAGCAAGATCAATAACTGGCCGGTGGTGCTGACCCGCAGAAATTTCAAGGCAACGGCATTGGCATCCGCAAAGGCAAGGTTCGCATCGGCCAGCTTCTCCCCCTGCGCCACGCCGGCGAGCACCAGCGGCACCACCAGCAACAGCACACCCGAGATCGAAAGCCAGAAATGCGCCCTGGCCAGCCGGGGCAGCGGCAGCGGGCGGCCCATGAGTTGCGGCAGCAATTCATAGATGGCACCAAACAAAATCATCGCGGCAAAACCCAGCAGCTGGAGCTGCGTCTGAGCCGGGCCGAACCACGTGAACTCGAGCACACGGCTGTATTGCGGACAGGCGGCGGACACATAAAGTATACCGGAGGCGACAAAGCTCATCATGCCGAACCGGAGGAAACAAAAGGGCCCGCCTTGGCAAGAAGCACAGGCACCACAAACCGTCCTGGCGGTCACCACCAAAATCGCCAGCAGCGGAACAACGGTCAAGGCAGCCGCCACGCTGCTCAATGTCGGCAACCAAGCCGGCACCGGCGCGCCCACGGGAACACCGCACCAGGTGCCAAAGAAAATCAGCGTGAGAAAGGCAAACAAGGCGTAGCCGGAATTCGCCAGCGGACGACCGGCAATCCTGGGCAGGAAGTAAAAAGCCGTGCCAACGCCGGCTAGCGCCAACCAGACGAAAACCAGATTGTTGCCAAACCACCAACCGATGACCGACTGCACCACGCCGCGCGGCGGGGCATTGGAAACTAGAAACAGGTTGGCCGTGGAATAGATCCACGGAAACCAGAGCAGAGCCGCCAACAGAAACCAATGCGACGGATACAAGCTGCGTTCCTTGCGCCAGCCAAACGTGGCCGCTGCCGATATGGCGATGAGCAGGAAGGCGGCGAACAGCAAAACCGCCGCCGCCCGCGGATATTCCAGCCAGGGGTGGCCGGTGCCCAGGCCCAGCAAAATTCCCGCCGTGCCAACGAACACGCCAAGGTGCCAGAGATTTGCGGCCACGACGGGAACCAGCGGCAGCGCCAGCGGCATCCGGCTCAAGCGGGCAAAAATCCACAGCGCAACCCCCAGCGCAGCCGGAATGCAGAAACCGTAAAGCACCGCGTCGTTCGCCGCCGGCGCCACGCGGCCGTAGGTGAGTAGCGGACAGGCCGAGAGAAATTCCGGCGCGTGAAATTTGATGCCGGCGATGAGCCCCAGCACCAAGCCAACGACCAACCACACCGCCGCGCCACCGAAGAGCGCCAGCAGCGGCACGCGCAGCGAGGCGTCAATCTCGTTCGGGCAGCTAGATTTGTTCTCGGTCGGGTTCATTCAAAAGCGCTGGGTTTTTCAGGAGCCTTCGGCAGATCGGCACTAGCTTTTTCCTGGCGCGCCGTCAACCCGGCACGGGCAGCGGCCGGGTTCTGCCACTGCTGCGCGGCCAGTTGCAGCGCGGTTTCAATCGGCAGCCGCACGGTGCCGTGAGACTGGTCAATCCAGCCCGGCGACACCAAAGCCTTTTCCTCATTCGCGCGGATTTCAGCCAGGGCCTTGGTGCGCTCAGCGGCGCGGTCGGCGTCAATCGCCGGGACGGCCATGGCCAGTTTGAGGGCAACGACGGCTACGGCAAAAATCACGCTACCAATCATCAAGCCGAGGGCGGCACCGGAAGCGCGGTTGGCGGTCTGGAAATTCATTGGGCCCCTCCCGCATTGGCTTCGGTCAGGTCATTAACCACGTTGGCATTGACGCCCATCGCCTCGAGCAGGCGCGGGTCGCGCTGCGGATACGGCGGATGCGCATTGAATTTCTTCAGAAAAACCGCGGCCAGAAATCCGCCCATGAACAGCAGACACCCCAGCGGCAACCATATCCATTTGAGCGGATAGCCGGCGGGATGCAGCGCCGGAAAGATATTAAATCCGAGATCCGCCGCATGCATCAGCCACGCCCAGAGGCAGACGGGAATCACAACCCGGAAACTGGTCTTCACGCTCACCGGCAGCAGCGCAAAGAACGGAATGAAGAAATGGCCGACAATCAAAAGCAGGCTCAGCCACCACCAGTTGCCGTTTTCGCGGATGAGATACCAGAAGGTTTCCTCCGGCGTATTCGCGTTCCAAACGACGAAGTATTGGGCAAATTCCGTGTAGGCCGAAAACAAGGTGAAGGCCAGCAACAGCACCCCGATGAAATAAAAATAATTCCGCTGCAACACCGGCGTGAGAATCCCCTGACGCAGCAAAACCGCGGCGAGGAGGTAAACCGTCGCCAACCCGACCCACGCGCAATCGGAGAAGAAATAGACGCCATAAATGCAAGAGAACCACTGGTATTGCGTGGCCTGCATCCACAGCACGCCGGAGTAGGTGAGCGTGAGCGCGAAGGCGACGATGCCCCAGCCGGAGTAAAACCGCAGCTTGTGGGTGCATTCCGCCGCACCGGTTTTGTCCTGCTCCAGCGAAAGCGAACAGAGCCGCGAGGTGAGCAGCCACCAGACGCCAAAGAAAACCGCCGAGGCGAGGTAGAATCCGGGCACCGTGAACACCGGCAGTTTGGCGGCGACGAGATTATTGTTGGCCGCACTCAGCGACATCCACGAATAAATCTTCGGCGCAAACAAGGCCACCGGGAGGAACATCAGGAGCAACGGCAGCCGCAGCCAGGAAGCGAGATGCTCGCAGAAACGGCGGATGCCCACCGACCAGCCCGCATCCGTCAGGTGATGGATCAGCACCAGAAACAGCGCGCCGAGCGCGATGCTGTAATAAAACATGAACGCGAGCAGCCAGGAAAATCCAAACTCCGCGGGATTTTTCAGCGCCCCAACGAGCGCCAGCAGTCCGCCAACGACCATCAGCACGGCCGGCAGCCGGCGCCACCGGGACAAATCCAGCGGGGCAGACAGATGAGGGGTGTCGTTGCGGCTCATATTCATTTCAGCACGGCCGATTGCGCGACCGTCAAATCGTTGGTCGTTCCCAGCCAGCTCAATTGCAGGGCGCGGAGATACGCGATGACCGCCCAGCGGTCTTCAGCCGGCAGCAGCGGACCGGCCGCGCCCATCACGCCCTTGCCATTGCTGACGGTGTTAAAAATCTCGCCATCGGTCATTTCGACCAGTCGCTTGTCGTGCAGGTTGGCGACGGCGGCCATCACGCCAATCTTTTTGGTGATGCCGTTGCCATCGCCCAGCCGGCCGTGACACGGCGCGCAATAAATGTCAAAGCGCTCGCGGCCCCGCTGGAGCAAATCCGTATTCACGACGAGGGGGTTCGTCTCGACAAAATTCGTGGAACCAGCCACCCGCCCCGTGTTCACCGGCGACTCTTCGAACCGATAAACGGCACCCTGCGCAGTCAGAACCGCTTCGCTGCGGGCAACCGTGCCCGCCGGCGGCAATTGGGAACTGACGCCGTTCGCAAAAAAGTGATCCGGCTGCTGCGGGCGCAATTTTGCCTGCCGGTCCATATCCGGAAACAATTCAAAGGGCGGCCGGCGCGACATCCGGCCCTGCAGGCCCAGCATGCCGAACACGGCGGCACCGAGCGCCGCGCCGATCAATAAAATGGAGAGGTAGTAGCGCATCAGTCCTTGTCCTCCACGAGGGCGACCTGCGTGCCGCCGATGGCTTCCAGCCACTGCTTCGTTTTCGTGGCGCAGAACTTTTCATCCTGCGCGCCGATGACGAGCAGAAATTTATCGCGCGAGACGAGGTCAAAGCGCTTATGATCCAACAAGGGATGGTGCAGGCGCGGCAGCTGGTTGAGGCCAAACATCCCGAGGAGCGCCCCGATGGCCGCGCCCATGATGAGCATGATGTAGGCGGGCACAAAGGTCATCGGCGCGCTGAACATCGGCTTGCCGCCGACGATGAGCGGATAATCAAACGCGTTGCAAAACCAGATCAGTCCGAAGATCTGCAAAAACATAAACGCGCCGCCCGCCAGCGCCACCCAGCCGACCAGCGAGTTGCCAAGCTTCATGACCTGGTCCATGCCATGAATCGGAAACGGCGTGAAGGTGTCCCAGCGCCGATAGCCGGCATCGCGGACCTTTTCCGCCGCCTGCAGGATGGCGGCGGGCGAATCAAATTCAGCGATCAGGCCGTAAATCTTCTCACTCATGGCTGGCCCCTTTCTTTGCGCCACCCAGCGGATGGTGCGGATCGCCGTGCGGCACCGCGCCCTTGACTTCGGAAATGGCGATCATCGGCAAAAACTTAACGAACAGCAGATACAGCATGAAGAACGCGCCGAGCGTGCCGATGTAAAGACCGATGTCCCAGATGGTCGGCAGATATTTACCCCAATTCGCCGGGAGAAAATCCTGATACAGGGAGCCGACCACGATGACGAAGCGCTCCGTCCACATGCCGCAGTTGATCAGGAGACCAATGACAAACAGCAGCGCGAGATTGGAACGGACTTTCTTGAACCAGAGCAATTGCGTCACACAGATGTTGACGCCGATCAGAATCCAGCCCATCACCATGTAGGTATGGCCAAACAAGCGATGACCGAAGACCCAGCGCTCGTAGGGGTCGCCGCTATACCACGCGATGAAAAATTCCATCAGGTAGATATAGGCGATGATCAGTCCGCTCACCAAAGTCAGCTTGGCGACCTTGTCAATATGGCTCTTGGTGATGACGTTTTCCAGCCGGCACCATTTGCGCAGCGGGATCAAGATCACCAGCATCATTCCAAAGCCGCAGAACACCGCGCCGATGACGAAGTAGAGCGGGAAAATCGTCGCGTGCCAGCCGGCCAGTTGCGCGGTGCAAAAGTCGAGCCCGACGATGGAACTCACGGTGAACACCAGCAGCGTGCACAAACCGCACAGCACCACGTAGGCTTTTTCGTAGTTGTGCCATTGCCGGGCCGAGCCGGTCCAGCCCATCGCGAGAAAACTGAAAATGGTTTTACGAACGCGGGTCGTCGAGCGATCCCGCAACACGGCGAGATCAGGAATCATGCCCATGAACCAGAACAGCGAGGAAACGACGAGGTAGGTGTTCACGGCGAACACGTCCCACATCAGCGGTGATTTGAACTGCGGCCACAGGGCGTTTGAGTTCGGCACCGGGAACATGAACCAGTCAAACCACGCGCGGCCGACGTGAATGGCCGGATACAAGCCCGCCATCATCACGGAAAAAACCGTCATGGCCTCGGCCATGCGACCGATGGTTGTGCGCCAATGCTGCCGCGTCAAAAACAGGAGCGCGGAAATCAATGTGCCCGCGTGCGCGACGCCGACCCACCAGATGAAATTCACAATGTCCAACCCCCACATCACGGGATGATTATTGCCCCAGACGCCGACGCCCGTGAACACCTGATAGAACAGGCAGGTCGGGAAAATCACCGTCGCGGCAAACGCGGCGGGCAGGAACAACACCCACCACCAGACCGGCGTCTTGCCTTCGGCGAATTCCGAAAGCGTGTCCGTCAGGGAGCCGAGGGTGAAACGGCCCTCGACGACGGGCGCCCGCCGGAGTTCCGCCGGCGGCGCGAGCTTTTTCAATGCTTCCAAGTTGGTCACGGAGTCAGCCATTAGCTATTTCCTTTCCGGGTGAGGCTGTGGCTCTCGAATTCTTCCGTGCTGAACGGCTCATGATAATCCGGCATGGCGGGATTCGGATTGCGGACGCGCGCCAGGTAGGTGGTGCGCGGCTTCGTGAGCAAACTGCCAAGGACGGAATAATTCTGCGGCAGCAATTTCAATTTCGACACCGTGCTCTCCCCATCGCTGACATCGCCAAACACAATCGCGCCCGCCGGGCACGCCTGCTGACACGCCGTCTTCGGCACGGTGCCGGCGGCTTCGGACAATCGAACATGATCAGTCGGACCCGCCTTGGCCTTCTGCGAAATCTTGGCGTGCTCGATGCGCTGCGTGCAGTAAGTGCACTTCTCCATGACGCCGCGCATGCGGACCGTCACGTCGGGGTTCTTCGAGAGCTTGATCAGATCCCATTCATCTTCCGTGCGCATGCCGCTGTTCGGATCCTTCCACCAGCGCAGGATGTCCGGCACGCCGTCCGTCTTGTGCGTGAGGGTCGTGGCATACAACGTGCCCTTCAGTTCGGTCAACGGGCGCTTGTTGAAATCGAGATAATTGAAGCGGCGGACCTTATACGGGCAGTTGTTCGAGCAATAGCGCGTGCCGATGCAACGGTTATACGCCATCACGTTCAACCCTTCCTGGTCGTGCACGGTCGCGGCCACGGGGCAGACGTTTTCGCAGGGCGCCGTCTCGCACATCTGGCACATCATCGGCTGGTTCACCGCCTGCACGTCGTCAATCCACTCGGCGAACTGCTGCTTTTCATCCGTCTGGTTCTCATCCGAACTAGGATCAAAAATGCTGGGATTATGCTTCCGCTTCGGGTCGCTGGTGAAATAACGATCCACGCGCATCCAATGCATCTCGCGGCCGCGGAGCACCTGATCTTTGCCGACGATCGGTATGTTATTTTCGCTCTGACAGGCGACGATGCAGGTGCCGCAGCCGACACAGGCGTTCAAGTCCACGGTCATGCCCCACTGATGAAGCGCCGTCTTCTTGGCCTCGTCGAGCGGGTTCGGGTAAAGCGATTGGACAATGGGCGGCTCGACGCCGTGGAATTTTTCCTGTGCGAACGTCGGTTCCTTGATGAATTCTTCAAGGTTCGCCTCGCGCACCGCCGGACGACCTTCCATGCTCCAATGATGCTGCGTGCAGGCCAGCGTATAAGTTTCGCCGGTCCGCTTAACGGTCGCGCCGGTCTCAATATATTTTCCGCTGAAAATTTTGTAGGCGTTGAAACCCACGCCGTTGCCGACCCGGCCAATCTTCTCGTTGCCGTAGCCCAGCGCCAGGCCCAGCGAATAATCCGCCATGCCGGGCTGCGTCCAGATCGGGCCTTTCACAGTCCGCCCGTTCAACGAGATCTCCACGATATCGCCGTTGGCGACGCCCAGTTCGCGCGCGGTCTTGCGGCTGATCAGCACCGCATTATCCCAGGTCATTTTCGTGACGGGATCAGGCAACTCCTGCATCCAGCCGTTGTTCGCGTAACGGCCGTCGTCCACCTTCGCGTCGCGGTAAAAAATGACTTCGAGGCTGTCCTTGCTTAAGACCGGCGCCTTAACTTTCGCAAATTGCTGGCTGATTTCGGCAAACGACTGGACGATTTTTACATCCGTAACCGCCGCGGCATCATTGGCGCCAAAGCCATTGAACAAATATTTCTTCCAGCTTTCGTCCGAGCCGCCAATGGTCGCACGGACTATTTCGTAAGGATTGGTTGGCGACTCGCCGGACAGGCGCGCGAGCAATTCCAGCTCGGCCAGGCCACCGAACAGCGGCTGAATCAAGGGCTGGACCGGCACCACCCTGCCATCCGCCGTGGTCGCATCACCCCATGATTCGAGATAATGCGCCGCCGGAAAATTCCAATTGGATTTCTCCGAAGTTTCATCCTCGTAATAGCCAAGCCGGACCACGGTCTTGGCCTTGGGCGACCAGTTTAAATTGTAAGCCGGATTACCACCGAGAATGACCAAGGTATCCGCCACGCTGGGGAGTTCCAGCAGGTTCGCGGACGGATTGGCATCAACCCGCAGCAAGCTGACTGTGTTGCCGATGCAATCCAGATCCGTGTTGATGGCATGGGCCAGCAGATGAACTTCCGCCGGCTGGCGCTGACCAGCCACCACCAAGACATTGCCACGATTTTTGAGCAGGTCTTTGGCACATTCAAGCGCCCACAGCTCCACCTTGGACAGCGATTTGCCGTCGAGGGCTGAAATTTTGTTGCCGACAGCCTCCTGCACCAACAAGCTCAATATACCCGCGGCAATATCGCGCACTGAGCTGGCATCCAAGCGCAGCCGATGATCGGCGCTCGCCCCGGTGAGCGTGAATAATGATTCCACCGCGTAAAGCCGGCTCATCCCCTCGCCCACTTTGCGGCCGGCGGCAAACTGGCGGATGTGATTGTGCGCGTCGTCTTCGCCGCCGAGGAAATCGCAATCCAGTGACAGGATGACTTTCGCCTTATCGAAATGGAACACCGGCTTCAGCGGCTGGCCGAACGCCTGCGTGGCGGCGCGCTGGTGGATGCCGGAATCGATCGCGTCGTAGGTGAACCACTGCGCTTTCGGAAACTTCTGCGCGATGATCTTCTGCAACCGCGCGCGTGAGGGCGAGGTGCTGCTCTCAGCCAAGAAGGCGAGGCCTTCGCCACTGTTGGCGGAAAACTTCTGCGAAAGACTGTCGAGGAAGCTCAAAGCTTCTTCGCGGGAAACCACTTTGCCTTCGTGCTTGAAATGCCGCGCGCGGTCCACGTCGTAAAGGTCGAGGATCGACGCCTGAGCGTAACGATCCGTGCTGCCATTGCTGCCGGGATACAGGGCGTTGCCCTCGATCTTGACCGGCCGGCCTTCGTAGGATTTGACCACCAGCGGAATCGCGCCGGTGCGCGTGGGCATGGCGGTCGCAAAATACTGGGCATCGCCGAACGTATAATTTTCCGGCTGCTTCCCGAACGGTTCCAGCTTCTCCTCGGGACGACGGCAGCCGGAACCGAGCGTCGCAACCCCCGCCAGGGCGAAGGACGCGGACATGATCTTGAGGAAATGGCGGCGGCTGGAGCCGTCTTCCACGAGTTCGCTGGCGCCGATCGGAAATTCGCGGTGCAGCCAGTCCTTGAACTCCGGCGTGTCGGCCAGTTCATCCAGACTGCGCCAGTAACGGCGGCCGGTGACGGGGGCGGAGGCGTTGGACAAATTATTTTTCATCGGTGACAGGCCGAGCAGCTTTGCAGCGATTCCACCTTCCAGTCCTGAACGAGCTTCTTCCCGTTCACTGCCTGCAAACTGGCGGCGGCGGCGGCATTGGTGCTCCATTGCCAGCCCAGGCTGGTGACTTTATCCACCGGCCGGATGGCGGCGGCGGGGTCGCGGTGGCAATCCAGACAGAAACTCATGCTGAGCGACTTCACATGCTTCACTTCATCCATCTGATCCACGCGGCCGTGACATTCCACGCAGCTGAACCCGCGCCGCACGTGGACGGAGTGGTTGAAATAGACGTAATCCGGCACCAGATGCACCTGCACCCAGGGAATCGGCGTGTTGTTCGCCGCGCTGTCGCGGACCAGCTGCAGGCGCGGATCGTCTTTGAGCACCTGATTGTGACAGTTCATGCAGGTGGAGGCGCCGGGCAGATTCGCGAACCAGGATTTCTCCACGCCATTGTGGCAATACCGGCAGTCCAGACCGATTTGACCCGCATGGATATTGTGCGAAAATGGAACGGGCTGGACGGGCTGGTAACCCGCCCGGGTGTATTTAGGCGTGAGATAAACGGTCACCCCCGCCGCAATGCCGCCGCCGGCCAGCGCGGCCACCACGGCCAGCACCAGCGGCAAACTGTTTGTCCATTTCGGAAAAATCACTGCGTTCTAAAAATTAAATCTGCTACCAGTTAAAAGTTGTTTGGCTAACCTGAAAATCGAGGCCGTGTTTTAACAACTGCCTGCATTCTTCGCAAGAAAAGTTTGTGAAAAATTTCACTTGGGGGGGGAATCATTTTCCAGAAGCAGCTCAGGGCCAACACCGGACGGGTAAACAGGCAACAAAGGCCTCCCCCGACCCGAGCAACTAACGGCTTCGTCCGCTCAATGCCGCCCTTAAATGTCAAAGGCAGTGGGACGATCAATTTTCTGGCAGAATCCTTCCGGCCTAACGGTCGAACCCTGCCCGAACATATTAACCCATCCCACTGCCAAATTGATCATCGCGCCATATCCCGTTACTCCTTGGGCGGCCTCTCAGGGTCGAAATAATCCTTCGGCGGCGGCTGCCGGCGATGGCGATTGTCGCGGCTCACGCCCAGGAAACGGAAGTAGACCAGCACCACCAGCAAATAGATTAAAACACAGACGGTGATGGTGAGCTTGTCATTCATGACACGTGCCCGTGGTGAAAGTGGAAGAAAAAAGCCGTCAGCCCGGCGGAAAAATCCTTTTCCGCCGCCCCGTGAACACAATGATGGCCTATTTCCCTCATGGAACAATCTTACCGCGACTACTTTAGGCCGGAAAAGGGAGCATCGAATACCACAACTCCCCTGACGCGAGGACACTCTAAAAATCTTGCCGGATTTTGTCGAGTTATTTTGTGAACAAATGCAAAAAGATATCCGGTGGCAACAATATCCAGCCTGCGCGCAGACCTGCACGCAGAAAAAATAAAAACGCCCGCGCCAATTCCCTGGCGCAGGCGTTCAAAGTCTGTGCGGACCGCTAACCTTACGATCCGCACTCCTTCCTGAGTTCATCATTGGTCGCAGGGACGCAGCGTCCAGCCGTGCAGCAAACGGTTCCAAGTGCGTTTAAAAAAGCGCGCCGACGTCTTGGCGGATGGCTTGGCCGGACGAGCCGGTTCCATCGGCGCTATAGACCGCTTGGCGCGGCGGCGCGGATACGTGCCGGGGGCCGGATCATGCGCCGAGCAACGAATCCGTTCCGCCACGTGTTCCAGTTCCGATCCCTTGAGCAAATAATCCGAGGCCCCGTCCTGCAAGGCGCGTTCCCGCCAGGTGGGATCGAAGCACGTGGTGAACATCAGCACCCGCGTGGAGCGCGTGATCGACTTGATGGGGCGCACGGCGTCCAGCCCGTTCCGCTCGCCCATCTGCACATCCAGCAAAATCACATCCGGACCGGGTTTGCTCGCCAGTTCGCTCAACAAGGCGTCCGGCGAGGAAAAATGGCGGGCGCAGACGATGCCCTTGTGATAGCCCAGCGCCTCAGCCAGCAATTCCCGGAGACGATCATTATCATCCACCAGCCAGACCTTAACCGGCGCGGGCTCCGCAGCGTCTTTTGCCGCCGGATTTTCGGGGCCGGCAGGCTGAGTCAAATTCATCATACCCTGCAGCTTAGCTTGCGCGATGCCAATTCGCCGCTTTCGCCGGGGCTAACCACCGGAATCTGCAATTTACTAAGCTTTATTAGGGAAATAATGCGGGGAATTTTTACGACAATAAACTGCCAGCCGGGAACAATCGCCGCTGGCCGTGCCGCGTTCTAGTCACCGTGAAAAAAAACCACCACCCCGGCCGCTGAAGGCCGGGGCTGCGGTTAAAACCGTTTCCAGCCGGTGGGAACTTGATCTTCCGTGCTGCCTTCCACGCGATACGTGGGCAGCGTCCACTGGGTCTGCTGCTCTTTGCTGGTCGAGCCGTAGCCGGATTCATTCCACAGATAGAAGGTGCGGATATGATCGGCCGAATCGTAGAGCAGCGAGGTGAACGTGTCGTGACCGGGGTTGACCGGCTGGATGGTCAGCTTCCATTCCCACATCGTGCGCCCGGGAATCACCAGGTTATACTGCGCATTGGTTCCCGCCGGCAGTTGCACCTGATTCCCCCGCTCAATCGTCAGGGTGTATTCGCAATTGCGATCCCATTTCCACGGCACCGTGTTCGGCTTGCCGATGCCGCACTCGATCAACATCAGATCCTTCTGCCAATCCACTTCCTTATAATCCTTCGAGCCGCCGCCGCGGTTCACCAATCCGCCCCAGTTCGCCAATTCCTTGCCCGAGTTCACCTGCGGACCGCCATGGGCCCAGGTCTGATTGGGAAAATTCACCTGCACCGCGAAGAAATTCAGGCCGTTTGTCGCCGCCCGCTCCACATTCAGGCGGGTGCTGACCCGCACAATTTTCGCATCCTTCGCGATCCCCTCAAAACGCAGATGCGTGTGGGGATCCGTCTCATCCCCGCCAATGCCGATGACCGGCGCATTGGTGGCGGCAGCCATGGCTGCCTGGGAAACGGCGAACGAACACAGAACCGACAGAATAATTTGGCGCATCCCGCAGTAAATCCAACTTCCATCGACCTGACAAGCCATTTGCAACAGTCTTGATAAATGGCCCTCCGCCTGACCGGCGCGGACCATCCCTGCCCCGGCGCTCTGGGGTGAAGACCCCATGGCGATCAAGCGCCAAAGGCATTATATCAAGATCATGAATATGTTATTAATCGTGGTGGTGCTGCTCCTGCTATTCGGGGGTGGCGGATTTTATTTGGGCGGTCCCGTCATCGGCGGCAGCGGCCTCGGGCTCATCTTGCTGGTCTGCCTGATCATCTATCTGGCGGGCGGATTCCGCACCGGGAAAGGCTGAACCCTTATGCTCGCCCTGCTGATCCATCCCATGTTTGCCGCCGCCGGCTATTCCCTGATTTATCTCCTGCTCGGAGGCGGATTGGGAGGCGCTTTCCTCATCTTTGTTGTGGCCAAACTTATCGGCAAATGAACATGGCCCAGCCGCAAGATGCGTCGCCAGCCGTTTCCGGGTAAGACAATGGTTTAAAACGCTGGGTTTTATCCAAAACCCCATGCCGCGGGTTCCGCCAAAACGTTAGTGATGCCGAGGCGACCTTCGAGGTGTTTGCAAATCCTCCCGCTACTCGTTTGATGAATAGCGGGAGTCCATTTTCAGAGTAACGCGTGACGCGTTTGCAGATGCCGGCGCGTCGATTATTTCAGTCCGAGTTCATCGGAACGATGGCCGAGAACACCAGCAACTTGCACAAGCACATCGCCTGCTGTTTGGAAAGCTTGTTGCCCGTGAGATCGATCGTCACATCCGAAGCGATCGCCTCGTCACCGCGCATGGTGTCCTTGTATTTCATCGTGCCGGTCAGACCGGGAATCGTTGCATCCGATGTGAAGAAGGCCGATTCATCAGCCGCCGCGGCGAACACGCTGGCCTCGCTGGGGGCGGGCTCGTTCACGCGCAAGTCGAAGTCATATTCACCCAGTCCGGTGGTTTTACGGTCCGGCTTTTCCACCCAAAGGATGCTGCCGGAAATCCGGTCCGCCAGTTGCCGCCCGTTGTCATTGTAGCTGATGGTCAAATCCTTGAAATACCAGGCCCCGCGGTCATAGTCATAAATCATGGAACCATTCACGGTCACGTCCTGATAGATTTGCACGGGTCCGCCGGCCAGGACAAAGTTCTGGAATTTCATGATGTCATATTTTTTGACCTGAACCGTGACCGTTTTGCCCTGGACCTGTTTGGACACGTTCATGATCTCCTTATGCAACGTTTCCATGAGCCCGCGCGCCTTGGTGGGCGGCTTGCCCGCGGCGAGTCCCTTGAACTTGGTCGTGAAATCGTGGGCGGCCCCGATTTGATTAATGGCGATCTGCAACGTTCCATCGTCAAACCGGTAAACCCCGTTCGCATCAATCGGCACAATCCCGAAGATCCGTCCGACATCCTTGGTTTGGGCAACATTGGCGGGATTGACCACCGCACAATGCATGTTGAATTTCAGGGAGCTCGGCTGTTGCACCGAGTTTAACATCCCGCCCATGACCAGCGGCGTCGCGTTGATATCCCCGCGAAAGATGGTGCTGTTGCAGACGTTGACGTCCACCTGATAATTGTCCACCACGCCGAGGGTCGGCTTGCCGGATGCATCGGTCTGCGTCTTGGTGTTGAATTGGATTTTTAGGCCCCCGCGGATGAAGGTGGGGGGATTGGTTTGGGCGAAGGCGCAAATGCCCGCCAGCAGGAACAGGACTGTCAGTTTTTTCATGGCTAGTGTTGTTTGGATTTTTATTGTTGCTCGATGACGACCGGCGAATCCGCACTGTCAGTCTCCGATGAACTGGAGATGAGGTAAATGATCACCAGGACCAAAATCACCATGCCGATCCCGAATATTTTAAATTTCATAAGGGCTTAAGCTTGGCGTTTGGAGCGGGCCGGCGCCGGCTCTACCACCACGGTTGCCCTGGAGGACGAGGCCGGCGGCAATTGCTGCGGGGCGCTCTGCTCTTCCAGCAGGCTCACTTCCAGATCCGCGAACGCCCGGTTCATGCTTTTTTGGACGGAGTCGAGGGCGGTTTCGGTCGAGATCTTTTGCAGGAAATCATCCTCCGTCATCCCGGCGGCGGAGGTCATGGCCGCGGCCGCCTGCCCCATTTCCCAAATGGCGTTGGCGCGTTGGATTTCCTTCTCATAAGCATTGAGCTCGGTTTGCGCCTCCTTGAACTTCGCCTTGCGATTGACCAGCACCAGTTTCATCTTGCCAAGCTGCTCATCAAATTTCGGGGCGTCTTCCGGATGCTCGCGCTTGAAATCGCCCAGCTTGTCCTCGAAAGAACCCACCGCCGTTGCAAAATCAGAGATCCGGTTGGCGAAATCCCGGAGCCCCTGCTGGCGCTTGCCGTAATCGTTTTGCAACGTCTCGATCGGATTCCGCGCCGCTTCGGCCTTGATGGCCTTCAACCGCCAGTTGGCGGCCATGCGGGCGACGACCGGGGTGAAAAAAATCATGGCCCCACCCACGGCGGCGGCAATCACCATCCCGATCAGCCCCTTGATCACGATAAACACAAACGGCGCCACGAAAAAGGCGGCCACGCACAGGCCGACAATCTTGACGAGCATTTCGATGCGAGCCCGCTTTTTCTCGAGGTCAATTGGATTCATAATTCAGTGGTTGATCCGACGTTTCATTTTGATTTTTCGGCGTTCACTCAGTTTACATCCTGCCCGGATGTAAACTCTTGCTATTAAACGGCTGTTTCCATGAAATAATCAACACCTTTTTACCGAAGTCCCTATCAAACTGAAACTGCTTTGGGCTGAACGCTCGCCCTCAGCCTGGCTTTCTACAAAGACGGAGCAAGAACGCCGACTAAAAATGCTGACAATAATAAATTGCATCATAAGTCTTCGATTTAACCGGATTAATGAATCAGAATCTGAACTTGAAACCAAACGGCTCTACCCGGCTAGGAATGTTCACCGGCGCGGCGTTCGCCCCATCCGCCGTCGCGACTTCAGCTACCCGCTTGCCGGTCTCCGCAGCTACCGGCCATGGGGCGAAACTTTGGCGTTAACCGGTATCCAGGACCAGACTTAAGCGGGGGGTAAGATTGAACCGGCTGCTTCCGCCCGCCATCCAGCGCCAAACTGATCGCCGGTGGCGCCGTCATTTTTCAGCTTCAACTCAACCGGACTTGTTGATAAGTAAACCGGGCGCAATCAGAACCAACTGCCCAGCCACATGAATAATCCATTGCTTGAACCTCCCTATGTCACCTCGTTGGATGAACTGTTCTGGGGGACAATTCTGGTGACCATCACCCTGACCATGCACGGATTCGGCATGCTGGCGGTGCTGCGCGCGAATCTTTACGTGAAAAAACTGCTCGGCAGGAAAACGCATATCGTGGTGAATCTTTTCCCGGTCATTCTGGCCAGTTGGATGATTCTGCTGGTGCATCTGATTGAGGTGTTGGTCTGGGCGTTGTTCTTCATTTGGAAAGGCGCGTTTGCGAATCACAGCGTCGCCTATTATTTTTCGCTGAACGAATACACGACCGTCGGCAGCAACTTCAACCTGCCGCTGCACTGGCGGTTGCTGGAAGGAATGCTCGCCACCGCCGGACTGCTGGCGTTTGCGTGGTCCACCGGCATCCTCATGACGCTGGCGCAGGAATTCCAAGACCGTCACCTGCAATTGTTCAAGCAACAGCACGGGCCGGACGGCCAAGCCAAATAACACCCGCAACCTCATTCTCCGGAACATCGCTAGGCTGGGGTTTAGTCGAACGACTTACCCTCTTTAACTTAAAAGCGACCCCAATGGCCAAAAAATCAACACTGATTTAAGAAAAATCACGCCTGATTTTCCATTTTTCAAGCGTGATAAAACTTTTATCACGCACGATAAAAGATTTATCACGCGGGATTTTTCATTTATCACGCGTGATTGAGAAACAATTCACACGGATTAGGGAAAAACTCGTCGTGATTTTCGGAAAATTCGTACGGATTAGGAAAAAATCCGGAGTGATTTTTGTTAAATTCGTACGGATTTTTGAAAAACTCGTCGTGATTTTTGCAAAATCCGCACGGATTTTGGAAAAACTCGTCGGATTTTTTGGTAAATTCGTACGGATTTTGGAAAAACTCGTCGAATTTTTTGGTAAATCCGCACGGATTTTTCGACCTCTGAGGCCATTTTTCAGGGGTTTTTGCAAATTCCGCATTTAAAGCCACCCTTAAGCCCGCTCCATCGCCGCGATTAGGGGCGAATGCTCCCGCCACTCGCCCCATCTTCGCCCATGACTCCTTTTCCGGCTTTAACAGTGGCGGCTGGACGCGGCATTTTTAGGGCAATTTATTTCAAAAGTTAGGTATCCGAAAATCATCCGGCGGGGGCTGGCGTTTGGAGGATTTTGTGCGAAGGAAACCCTTGGCGATGGAGTTGGCGACCCTTCGCTGTTGCGGCCGGGCCGCCGTTCCGGGTTCCACTAAAAATGAACAGTGGTTTAAATGTTATGAAAATTAAAGCACTCAGAAACTACAAACAACTGCCCCAACCGCTCTTTCTGGAAAGAGCGTGGCATGTGCATGACTGTTTCGAGGCCATCACGCCTTATCCGCTCGATGTGCCGTCGGAGACGGCCTTCAAGGCGTCGCTGGAAACTCTCGAATCCGCCGTGGACTTGTCCCTGACGGGAAATCACGCGGACGTGGCTGCCGCGAAACTGCTCCGCAAAGGCGTGGAGACGAAAATGGATCTGTTCGCGGATTTTGCGGACAAAGATTCCAACGGCGATGCCTCCGTCATCATGAACTACGGGTTTGAGGCCAGCGACGGCACGCATTCCAAAGTGCTGCTGGTGGCCCCGACCATCAAGACCGTGGATAACAGCGCCAGCGGTCAGTTCAAACTGGGCATCAAGGCCGTGCCCGGCGCCCGCGGCTACGAAGCCGAGGTGAAAACACCCACCGGCGACTGGGTGACGGCGGGTTACTCGACCGGCACGCGGAACTTCATGGTGTTCAAGCTGGTCACCGGCACACTCTATAGCATTCGTGTCCGCGCCGTGGCCGGGAACAGCAACCGCGGCCCGTGGAGCGAAGTCCTCACCAAGATGTGCACCTGAAACGCACCGGGTCAGGGCGGCCCCGCCGCCCTGGCCCGGCTTTTTGACAGACGACGTGCGCGCACCTCGCGTTGCGGACTGGCCGTTTAACGCATTAATAAGCTGGACAATAAACAAATGCAGCGCTAAACCGGATTGCAAAGAGCGGCTTTGGATAGGCCGCAAAAATTCAATCGAATCAATAGTTAGGCCGACTACGCGCCATGATACTTTTACCCAAGTCATCCGAAGATTGGAGCAAGCTCGCAATCTTGCCCTTTCGCGTTTTTGTTTTCGGTGCGTTTGCGGTCGAGTATTTGATGGTTTCATTGTGGCCGAGGCATGGCGGCTCGCCGCCGGATTGGGTGATACTTATCACACTTGGTTATGTAGTCAGTTTTTTCGTTTTTATTCTGGCCGGTCTTGGTGGACTGGCTGCACATAGACGTGAGACGGCGTTTGGACATTTTCTTTTTGCCGTCCTCGCAGTGATTTTTGGATTATATTCGTTGAGATTTTTAGCGAGTGCATGATTATGGATTTACACCGTCGGCCTAACAAGTCGCGAGCCCGTGTGAAAACTATTTGGTTGGTGACTGATCAGTGGATTTGTTAGTTAGCAAGGTGGCCGGCGATTGGTTTTCTAACTATGCTTGTTTGGAACTGTTCCGGTGGCCGGGTGAGTCAGGGAAGATCATCGGACAGGGAGTCAAGGCCCGGCGTGGTTCTGCCGTCGCGGTGGGCACGCGGATGACATCCGCACTACGCGGAAATGATCGGCGTGCCAGTACACGCCGAGTTTCAGTTGGT
This sequence comes from uncultured Verrucomicrobia subdivision 3 bacterium, assembly GCA_903921455.1. The sequence goes on from CAIXPZ010000045.1 coordinate 23,495, forward strand.
GGATTCGGGCTTGCGTTTCAGAATTCAGAGGC
>CAIXPZ010000046.1 GCA_903921455.1 uncultured Verrucomicrobia subdivision 3 bacterium
ACGGAGACGAACAGTTCCGACGATTCCAAAGGCCGGACGTGGGGCTTGGAAGGCGAATTGTTCTGGTTCGTTGTCGGCGGCGGGTTCGCCTTCGTGATGATTCTGCTGCTTTGCTTCAGCGCATTGAAAATGAGCATTTTCACTTCGCTGATTTTAGCGGCGGTGCCGTTGACGCTCTGCCTCATTTACGTCTTCGTGTTTCGTCAGGGAAAACCAGCGGGCTACGACATTGACTGCCTCGACTATTGGTTAAAAGGCTCCGGCTTCACCCCAGATTTTCAAAAGCAACCCAAGCATCCGCTGGCTCAAAATTAAATCTGATGAAAACTCTCGATCAGGCGCTTACTGATAATCGCAAATCACTTCATCGCTGCTTTGTTCATGATGACAGCAATCCCCTCATCCAAGAACTGCTGTATTGCAGCCTTATGTTTCTCGCGGAGGCAACTAAAGCCGCCTGTGGCTGTCGGCCACAATCTTCAAGCAAATTAGCCCTTGAACTGATTGCGAAACGACCCATGCGACTCCGGCTTTACCGAAGCGGAAAAAAAACGAGTCTGCCAATAATTTCACCGCCCACCACGCGCAATCATGTTTGAAGAATCGCCAAACGGACACTTCATCAACGACCTGATCGTTTTCAATTCGTTGAACGCGGGCGGCTACGTCTCGAAGGGGTTCATCTTCGAGCCGCCCGACATGATCAACGCCCAGGTGTCGGAGTTGAATGAGTTTCAAGACCAGCTTTCGCTATTGATGCAGTCACTCACCGAAAATCAAAGGCTGCAAATCCAATACTATTGTGATTCTGATTATCGGCATGAATTGTTGCGGTATCAGGCGGAAACTCAAAAGGCGACCAACGTCTGGACACGCCGTTCGCGCAACGAACGCTTTGAACGGTATTGGCGGCTGATGACCGAACGACGATTGCGGCGGCAACGGCTCGTCTTTTATCTTTCGCGAAAAATCGAAACGTCGTCCACAGGCATCAAATCCGCCGCCGCCCTCACGGAATACTACAACCAGCTTTTGGGGCAATTCCGGTCCGAGTTTGAGCATACGCACGAAATGCTAACGGAAATTTTCGCCGGACAGGGCGCACGGATTATTCCGATGAAGGACGCCGACCATTTCCGGCACTACAAAACATTTTTGAATCCGTCACTGGCCGAGCGGTTCGATTACGACCCGATTGACGGTTTCGATCCGCAACTTTCCATTCAGGAAAATTGCTGGCACAGCGAGGGAGCAGGACAGGCCGATTTCGGTTTCTTCATGGATGGACGTTACCATTCCCTCATCGTGCTGTCGCGCTGGCCGAAGATGACCTACCCAGGAATCATCCACCGGCTCACCGGCCTGCGGTTGCTCGATTACACCATCACGGTGAATCTCGACCCGCTTTCCGTCCGCAAGGAAATCAACAAGGAGGAAAAGGAACACGACCGCATCGCGGGCGACTACGCCAGTGAAAAGAAACTTTCGCTGTTGACCGTGATGGACAAGAAACAAAAGAAAATCGCCGCGCTCATGCAGGGGCATACCATACCATTCAAAGTTTTATTTGCTATCCGAACATGGGACAAGAGCAAAGAAGGACTGATTGCCAAAACGACCGCCATCAAGAACGCGATCAACTCCATGAATTCGGCGCAGTATGCGGAAAGCACGCTGCCCAGCACTTCCAAGAAATTGTTTTACCAGACGTGGCCGGGCTGGACATGGAGCAAATACAATTCGCGGAAACTTTACGGCGAGAACCGTTACATCGCCGATATGCTGCCGGTTGCTTCCACGTTCACCGGCCACCTTGATACCGCCGAGGCAATTTATGAAGGCCCGAATCAAAACCTTGTCGGCATCAAAACCTTTTCCGGTTCGGCGGGAAATCAATCGCCGCAACACGCGGTGTTGCTGGGCATGAGCGGCACGGGCAAGTCCGTGACCGTTTGCGACCTGCTTTCGCAGACGGAAAATTATTACGCCTATACCGTCATCATTGAAGAAGGATTGTCCTACGGAATCTACACGCAGACGGTTGAACCGGACGCCAAGCCGATTGTGATTCAGCCGGACGGCGACATCACCATCAATTACCTCGACACCAAGGGACTGCCGCTGACCCCGGATCATCTGTCGTCGGCCACGGCACTCGTCGCGCGCATGGTCGGCTTGAGCCAGATCGAGGACAAACAAATGCTCCGTCAGGCGCAAATCGCCAAATACGTCAATCTGCTTTACGAGGATGTCTTTCAAGATTGGACGCGCAAAAATGAAAATCAAATGATGCAAGTGGCGCGGCGCGCGTGCGCGCTGGCGCATTATCGCAAAGAAAAAATGCCACCGGGCGCGACAATGCTGGAAGCGTTCGCCGACTTCCGCGACTGGCTGAAATCAAACGAAGATGAAGCGCAGAGTTTCGAGCAGCAATTGACCGAAGGCGAAGTGCTGAAATTCTTGAAAGACCCGAACACGGTCAAAGACGTTCGCAACATCGCCTTTTCTCACTTCAAAACCGACGAGTATCCAACGCACCGGATGTTGCAGGAATTGATGTCGCTGGACGCGAGCGGCGCGGAACGCGACCAGATTATTGAAATTTCCACGCTGCTTCTGCCGTGGTGCCGGGATGGCAACTACGGCGCATTGTTTGACGGTGCGAGCAATCTTTCGCTCACCGGCAAGATTGCCCATTTTGAATTGGGCTACATCCCCGATTCGGCGAAGGAACTGCGCGCCGCCGCCGGTTTTCTTATCACGAACTACACCCGCAAGCACATCATCACGCTCCCACGCGCCGTGCGGAAACGAAATGTGTATGAGGAAGTTGCCCGCTTCCTCGACATTCCGGGCGGTGAGGAAATCGTGAAGGAGAGTTACGCGCAGCTTCGCAAGTTCAATTGCTGGAACATTTCTATCGTCCAGCAGTATGCGCGTTTCAAGCAGTCGCGCATCCGCTCCGCCGTGTTTGGCAACAGCCGCCAGTTTTTCTTGATGCGCCAGAACGACCGCGCCGATCTGGACGACATCGCGCGCGACATCGCCATTCCCGAAATCACCAAGCACACGATAATGAATTACACGCTGCCCGACCATCAGGCAGGGGAGAAATACTCCGCGTTCACCTATCTGCACGTTGATTCCAACCGTCCGATTTGCGGGACAGCCTACAATTTCACTTCCCCCGAAATGCTCTACTGCTCCAGTTCGAGCGGCGAGCATTTCGAGAAGCGCGCCAAGGAACTGCGCGGCGCGAAGAATGTCACCGAAGGCATTTTAACCTTTTCCCGCAAACCGCAACTCGTGGAGGCTGTATGAAATCAAATTATCTTATTTATTTTTTTCTTGTTCCGCTATTCGTGACCGGATGTGCCGCCGTTCGGCCCGTCACTGATATGGCCGCAGGCGCGGGCGGCGGTTATATCGCCGATAAACTTTCCAACGGCAACCCGGCCATCACCGCCGCAGGCGCGGCGGGCGGCGTTTTGTTAAGCGAAGGCGGGTTTTATCTCGCCGGAAAAGAATCGGACAAAGCCTATGTCACCGGCTACGAAAAAGGACGCAGTGACGCGGTGAAGCAGCAGTATTGGATTCTGGTTCACCAACAGCAGCAGCAAAAGACGCTGCCGGAAAACGTCAGCCTGTATGCCATCCCCATTCCCGAACAAAACATAGACGGAACGATTTTGAATCCCACCACCAAATACCTACGCATCGAAAACTAGCAGGCGCAAGCCTGCGCCAACCAACAATGAAAGGACAACAAACATGAAAAAACTACTCATCACCATCGCCATCGCCATCGTTGGCGCGTCGAGCCACGCGCAATGGATTGTTTATGACCCAACGGTGAACATCGAACAGATTGTCAGCGAAGCCGAGAACATCGCCCAATTCGTAAGCATGGTGGACAACCAGGTGCAGCAGATTACGCAGCTCTCCGACCAGCTTCAACAGTTGCAGCAATACAACAAGGCGTTCGGCGACCCGTCGCAAATTCTGAATGTCACTGGCGTTTCCGCGTTGACATCCGACCTCACGCAGACGCCGCTTGGCGAGACCATTTCAACGGTGGAGCAATCCGCCAATGGCGTGGCCGCACTCACCTACAATGCGAGCGGGCTTTACAACCAAATCGGCGCGACCTTTACCACGCCGTCAGGAAATCAAATCCAACGTGATGCGACCGACTACAAACCTTTCGAGGCGATTAACAATGCAACCGCCAATTATTCCACCGTCACGGCGGACGTGCTGAAACGCCGACAGACATTGAAGGATGCCATTGCCTCGACAACGGAGGCGTTGCAATCGGCAACGACCGCATCCGAAGTTCAAAAACTCACCGGCGTCTTGGTCGGCCAGAACGCGGCACTGGCCGCGACTGACAAGGAAATTGATCAGGCCGTCGCCGTGAGCGTCGAGCAGGACATCGAGAACCGGAACGACGCCCAAAAACAAGCCGTCGCCGCACAGGAGCAGCAGAAGGCGGAAGTTGTTGAGGCGTTTTCCAACTACCGCACGAATTTTCAACTCAACACCCAGCCGCCGATGTTCCCGACAGGCAACTGATGAAACTGAAAATTCTATTACTTATCGCGGGCGTTGCCGTCATCGGCGGCAGCGTCATCGTTTTGGTGATTCAATCACATTCGCGCCCGTTGAAATTTTCGCCGCCAGAAAGCGAGTTGCCAGCGGCCATCAGCAATTACAGCAAAACTTTCAAACTCAATACGTCGCCGCCGATTTGGGCGCAGCCGCAAAAACAAGGAGCCACCAATGGAAGCCACTGAACGGCGGGAAACACCCGTCACGGGCAACGTGAAAGTTGCCGAGCCAAAACAGCGTTTTGATCCGACTCGAATCTTTGTCCAGAAAGACCGGCTCGTCTGGTTTTGGTTTGGCTTTGCCATGCTTGTGCTGCTTGGCGCGGCAGTTGACCGTTATTTCCTCGTCCAAAGTTTCAAACAACGCGAGCGGGTGATTGTCATTGACCCCGCCAACACTTTTTATGTCTCGCCGCTTCTGAAATTCGAGGAAGCCAAGGCGCTTCATGTTGAGCAAAGCACGCTGGCGACCACGGCTTTTTTGGAGCGCAATCCGAAAGGTTTTGATAACGAGGATTTGTTGAAGCAGATGTTTTTGAAACAGGCTTATCAAAAGGCATCGGCCTATCAATATGCCGAAGAACCCGAATTCAAATCCAAGCAGTTGCACCAGAAAGTCGAAATCAGCGGGATAAACATCCTCAATACGCGCGAGGATTTCGTGCTTACGCAAGTAACCGGCCAGCTCATCCGGGACGGCGTTTTTCAGGACAAACCTTTCACGGAGGCGATTCCCTTCAAGCTGTCACTCCGGTTGCAGCGCAATCCCAACATGGTGCAGAACGGGCGGTTTCCCACCGCCGTAAATGACTTCAAATATGAAACGACTGGCAATTAGTTTTTTAATGGGCGTATGCCTCATCGCGGGTGCGAAGGACAAATCCATTCAGGATTTTATCTTGGATGAACAGACGGTCTATACGATTCCGGTTTCCGGCTTCCGCGTCACGACCATAAGTTTTCCCGGCCCGATTTCAGCGATGGATGCGGCGCAGGTGACGATTGATCCGCAGAAGCCCGCCGCCTTCCTCATCGCCCATACCAAAGGTTCATCGTTCTTTTCCGTCCGCGCCGAGGCAAGGAAGGCGGTCACGAACGTCAACATCCGGTGGAACAATAAAACGTATGTCCTTGAACTGGTTGAAAGCGACGAGCCGCTGTTGTCCGTAACATTTGAAGTCCCGCCGGACAATTCCGCAGCGGTGCAGGCCGATCCGGTGACACCTTCGCGCCTGCTCGCGCTGCTGGACAAGGCAAAAGCCTATCCGCTTCTGAAGGCATACCATTCTGAAACTGTCGCCCAGGTGGAGTATCGGAATTTTGAAAAAGAGCCGCGCATTTTGGATTGCACCAACTATGCGGTAAGAATCGTGGAGGCATTTCGCTTCAATCCCGAAGACACGCTCATTTTTCGCGTGGGCGTCACCAACAAAACCGGCAACGAACTTCGTTATGCGCCCAATGGTTTTTCGCTCCGCGTTGGCGAACGGACTTATCCGCAGTCCATCAGCGATGCCAGCGGCGTTGTGCCGCTCCACGCGGAAGCCCCGGCTTATTTTGCCATCACCGGCACGCCCAACGGCGGGCGCAACGATATGTCCATTAAGAATGATTTTTTTGTGATTCTCGACGCGCACACGGTTGAGCCAGTTCCGCCCGTTGCTCCCGTGTCTGCTGAATCAGTTGAACCCAATCCAAAGGACGATGACGATGATAAATCCCCGTAACGCCATCAATTTTTTCAAAACACCAGCAGGGGCGTTCCTTCTATTTTGCGTTGTCCTGGCTGTCATCTTTTTTGCCTGCAAACGGTTTTTGCCCGGCGCAACGAAGCCGCAGCCTTTGATCTATTCCACCAAGGCCGCCGCCGCCGCCGCCAGTAAACAGACGATGCAAACTTTTCAGAACACAAATTATTCGCCATTGCCGAATCTTCCACCACCGCCCATGCCCGCAATTATGGGTGATGCCGGTTCGCAACGGCAATCAGGAGGGCTGTTTAACCATGCTCCGGCCAAACTGGAAGTGTTGCCCATCAGCCTGTTTGCCGAGACGCCGCAATCGGAACAAAAACAATTGGGCAAAAACTACGCGCCCTTTGGCCGATTGATTCCGTGCGAACTGATTGTCACGGTGGATTCATCAAGCATCCAAACGCCCATCATCGGTTTGGTGACGGAGGACATTTATCACAATGGCCGTTTAATCATTCCTGCCGGCACCGAGGTTCACGGCAAGGCACAGACCGACCGCACCCGCGAGCGCATTGCCAGTGGCAACAATTGGACGCTGGTTTGGTCGAGCGGCGAGGAATTGCGGCTTTCGGGCATCGCCCTCGACCGCGAAGCCGATCCCAGCGGCGACGGCTGGGCCATAACGGATGGCAGCGCCGGACTGCGCGGGCGCGTTCTCAAAAGTGATGATATGTCGGAAATAAAATTGTTCGCCGCGACCTTTTTGAGCGGAGCGGCGGCGGCATTTACCCAGACACAACCGACCATTTTAGGCAGCCAGATTGCCCCGACGCTGGAGAACGCGCCACTCACCGGCGCGCAAGGTGTCATCCAAGCCTACGCGAAACAAATTTATGATTCGATTCAACGCGACGGTTTTTACGTCCGTGTCCCCGCTGGAAAGCAATTTTATATCTATGTCACGCAGACGATTGACGAATCGGATGCGGCCATCGGCGGCACGCGCCTGATGCCAAACGATTTTGCGACCGAAACAAATCAAACCACCGCCCCATCGCGGCGTTATCTCCCGCCCGATGCGGCCGCATATCGAAACGGAACAATGCCATGAAACAAATCCTGATTTTCATCCCGCTGATTTTGCTGTCGGCTTGCGCCAGCCATAAACCCGTCGTGGTGCAAATGCCGCGCTCTGTGCCGGGAACAACCCTGACCCCCGACGACATGGAATCGGTGCGTTACGGCGAAAATCTTAAAGCCTATTCGCTTGGCCGCTACATTGAACCGAATGACGGCTTGGTGATGCACGAGGCGCACACCGTTTATCGCGTGGAGACGACCGCCAAATGGAATTTTCATCCCAACGCGCCCGCGAATGTTCCGGGCGGGCCGGTAATCGGCATCATTGATCCGGCACACAAGGACAGTCCGCTGACACCCGAAGTTGTCGCCGAGGTGGACCGCCAGAAGGCTGCGACGATGGCGTTGATCGTGCAGGGCCAGCGTATGAATCAAGCCCTCAATCAGCTTTCCAAAACCCTGTCGGCGACGGCGCAGGTTGCCCAGGAAAATGTCCAACTTAAAAACGAAGAGACCACAACCGAGAAGCGTATGGATGCCCTCGAAGAACAATTTCGGAAAGCACAGACCGAAGCCCCGTTCACCGCACCAGCCACCCCTTCTGTGAAGGGGACGAATGATTGGTGATTTGAAACCAGCAACAACCAAAAACGTATGGAAAAAACAAAACCAAAAAACGCAGCCGCAGCACCCGCTTCAAACGCGCCAGTTGAATACCGTGAAAATCCGCGCACCAATGAAAAGATTGATGCGTGGATTAAAAACAATCCCGACGGCTTCAAATTCTACGACGAAATGCCCCATGACCGCGCCGTCCGCAAGCTCGTCTTGAATGAGGTTGAAAAATATGAACGGATGCAAAAGATGAACTCCGGCATCATGCAAAAACTCAATGCCGATCCCGAAGCAAAGCAGGCGTATGAAATACTTTTGAAGCGTGTTCCCGAAGCCGACCGCGAACGGGCGACCGCTTCCATTGCAAAACACGTTTTTCAACTTGGCGCACCGCGCAACGACCGTGCCAAAACGCAAGGTGCGGGCGGTGGAATGCGGGTGTGACGATAAAATTTGCGCGGGTCAAAGACTTGCGGCTTTTGCTACGGCGTGGCGCTCCGGTTCGCCGTTCCAGCGTCGAACTCCGCGCCCAGCCTACAAAAGCCGCAAGACTTTGCCTTTCCGCTTGGAAGCAACCAAGGGCTGCGCTGCCGTCGCTTGAAGTGAACCGCGACCGCAGCGGTGAAAAATAAAAAGGTTACGCATGACCAACCCTAAAAAAATAAACGTCATTGGCCCGCAATTGCAAATGCTGCGGAAATGGCGTCGCTGGACGCAAAGCGACCTGTCAACCAAACTATGTGCATTGGGCTGGAAAATAAGTCGTGTTTCGGTGGCCCAAATGGAAATCACACAAAAGCGAATTACGGATTGTGATTTAATTTTTTTGGCAAAAGCCCTGAACGTCAACATCGCTGATTTTTTCCCCTCATCCTGCTCGCCGCAAAACATCCGTTCAAAGATCAAGTCGCGCCGTTTAATGCGGCGGCCAGCCGCGTTGTCTGCACATCCCCGTCCCAAGCCAGTCCCCAAGCCCCGCTTTGATTTCAAAGAGGCGTCGCAACGCAGATACTAGCTTTTTTTCAGAACGCTGTTATTTTATGGCCAAGCGACCGAACCAAAATGATGATGGTGGGCAGTTAAACCTATTTTCATCCAACCCAAATCGTTATGACAGCAATCACACTGACCCAATACGGCAGAATGGCGGAGAAACATTGGCGCGAATTCCGCCCGAACATGGTGGCGGAAATGGAAGTCAAAGGAGTTCTTCAGGAGATGCTCTTGGAGGCCGAGGAGAAAACGGCGAGCGAGATGCACGACCTGACCATGAAGTTTCAGCAGCAAGGCTTGACGGCGCAACAGGCGAACGACCGGGCGTGGGAAATGGTGCGGGAGGAATACATTCTCCTGCCGCCCGAAGCGAACGAGTAGTCCGCAATCAAAATAATTACCGGATTTCCCCCGCCGATGGCGTTGGCACAGGCTCGCCCAAGGAAAAATGCCGCGCCAATCTCGCCGCGATAAAACTGGTTCGCAAACTTCAGGCGGAAAACCGACCGGCCACCCAAGAGGAAAAATCCGCGCTCGTGCGTTATGTCGGCTGGGGCGGACTACCGCAGATTTTCAATCCGGCGACTGACTGGCAGGCCGAAAGTCGGGAACTTGCCCGGCTGATTTCCAAAGAAGAATTCCGGCTTGCCCGCGCTTCCACGCTCAACGCCCATTACACATCCGGCGAAATCATTCAGGGAATGTATGCGGCATTGGAGCGTTTAGGATTCAAAGAGGGACGCATATTAGAACCAGCTTGCGGCATCGGCCATTTCGTCGGCTTCATGCCGGAAGCCATGCAGTCGCAATCCGTCATCACCGGCATTGAGCTTGATCCGGTGACGGCGCAAATTGCCAAAGCCCTTTATCCCGACGCCGACATCCGCAGCGAAGCTTTTGAAAAGGCGAACGTGGCGGATGAATTTTACGACGTTGCCATTTCCAACATTCCCTTTGGCGACTACAAACCCTTCGACCCCAAGTTCAATAAACAGGGTTTTCTCATCCATGATTATTTCTTCGCCAGAGGACTCGAAAAAGTCCGCCCCGGCGGAATCGTCATGTTCATTACATCGCGCGGCACGATGGATAAAATGGACAATACGCTTCGCAAATATGTTGCCGACCGCGCAAGTTTGATCGGCGCAATCCGTTTGCCGAACACGGCTTTCAAACGCAACGCCAATACCGAAGTCACCACCGACATCATCATTCTTAAAAAACTGCGCCCGCGTGAAACCACCAAAGGAGTTAAATGGGAAAAGGTCATTCCTTACACCAGCACCAACGGCGAAGTCATTCCGATTAACGAGTATTTCGTCAATAACCAGAACATGATGCTGGGTGAGATGCAGCTAAAAGGGCGGATGTATTCGCAGAGCCAACCCACGCTGGTCAGTGACGGCAAGGACATCAAGGAGGCATTGGCCGAGGCGGTCAAAAATCTCCCCACAAAAATTTATGAACCGCTCAATCGTTCGCTGGATGTCACCGCAGCGGAACAGGCCATTCCCGCACCCGGCCACGTCAAACCCAACGCTTACACCCTTCACGACGACGAAATTGCCCTGCGTGAAGGCGACAAGCTGATTCCACTGTCGCATTTGCCGGTTCAAACAAAACTTCGCATCCGCAGCATGATTAAAGTGCGCGACGCGGTGCGGCAGTGTTTGCGGACACAATTGGAAGATGCCGACGAGGATGAAATCAAACTCGCGCGCAACCAACTCAACCAGGCTTACGACCGATTTGTCGCCCGTCACGGGCCGGTGTCTGACCGGGTGAACGCGCTGGCTCTTCGCGGCGATCCAGACCTGCCCCTGTTATTTTCATTGGAGAATTACGACACGGAAACCAACAAGGCCACCAAGACTTCAATCTTCCGTGAGCGCACGATCCAAAAACAAAAGCCCATCACGTCGGTTCAATCACCCAAAGAAGCCGTCATTGTTTCACTGAATGAAAAAGGCCGCGTGGACTTGGAACACATGGCTTTCTTGTTGTCCCGACCGGCAGAGGAGTTTTTGCCGGAACTCAAAGGCGTGTTGTTTCTCAACCCGCAAACGCAGTCATGGGAAACGGAAGACCATTATCTTTCCGGCGATGTCCGCGACAAACTTCGCATCGCCGAAGCCGCCAGCCTCACCGAGCCGCGCTATCAGGAAAATGTCGGTGCGCTCAAATCCGTTCAGCCGGAAGATTTGTCGGCGACCCAGATTGACGCGCGGCTGGGCGCGTGCTGGCTTCCCGTAAAAGATTTTGAAAAATTCGCCCGCGAGTTGCTGGGCGCGGATGACATCAAAGTTTTCTTCACTTCCCAACTTGGCACCTGGACGGTGCAGGCCGGGCCGACCACCAAAGGTTCGGTTGCCAATACCACCGACTGGGGAACGAATCGCGCCTCGGCTTTGGAATTGGTTGAAGACGCGCTGAATTTGCGAACGCCGACCATTTACGACACGGTGAAGGACGGCAAAAAGGACAAGCAGGTGGTCAACGCCAACTCCACCGAGGGCGCGCGGGAAAAGCAGCAGAAAATCAAAGACCGTTTCCGGGAATGGATCTGGCAGGACGACGAGCGGCGCGAACGCCTCGTCAAAAAATACAACGAGGAATTCAATGCCGTCCGGTTGCGGGTGTTCAACGGGCAACATCTGACTTTGCCCGGAGCCAGCCACACCATCCAATTGCAGCATCATCAAAAGTCGGGTGTGTGGCGCATTGTGCAGACGCCCAACACGCTGCTCGGCCATGTGGTCGGCGCGGGCAAGACCTACACGATGGTCGCGGCGGGCATGGAATTAAAACGGCTGGGACTCGCCCGCAAGCCGATGTTCACCGTTCCCAACCACATGCTCGGCCAGTTCTCGTCCGAACTGCTCATGCTTTATCCCAGCGCAAACATTCTGGCGGCGACCAAGGAGGATTTTGAAAAGAACAAACGCCGCGAGTTGATGAGCCGCATCGCCACCGGCAATTGGGACGCGATCATCGTCACCCACTCCGGTTTTGAAAAAATCCCGATGTCTGAAAAATACCGGCGCGATTTTTTCCAGAGCCAGCTCGATGAATTGGACAGTGCGCTGCGCGAAATCCAAGGGGACAACGACAACCGGCGCACCGTCAAACAATTGGAAGCGGCCAAGAAAAAGCTGGAAACCAGATTGGAACTGCTTTCCGCCGCCGAAAAAAAGGACGACACCCTCACGTTTGAAGAACTCGGCATTGACCGGCTGTTTGTGGACGAGGCGCACTATTTCAAAAACCTGTTTTATATCTCGAAAATGACGCGCATCGCCGGACTGCCGCAAACGTCATCCGAACGCGCTTTCGATATGCTTTTGAAGACCCGCTACATTCAGGAGATCAACGGCGGCGGTGGAGTTGTGTTTGCGACGGGAACGCCGATTGCTAACAGCGTCGCCGAAATGTTCACGATGCAGCGGTATTTGCAAATGGGAACCCTCAACAAGCAAAAGCTGCAACACTTCGATTCCTGGGCGGCAACCTTTGGCGAGCCGGTGACGGCGATGGAGCTTGCGCCCGACGGCGCGGGCTACCGGCTCAATACGCGCTTCGCGCGCTTCATCAATGTGCCGGAACTGATGCAGATTTTTTGTCAGGTTGCCGACATCCAGACCGCCGACAAGTTGAAGCTGCCCGTGCCGGAGATGCAGACCGGCAAGCCGATGATTGTCCGTGCGTCATCCACACCGGAACTGAAGGAGATTGTGAAAGGGCTGGTTATTCGCGCCGATGCCATCCGCAGCGGACGGGTTTCACCCACCGAAGACAATATGCTCAAAATCACTTCCGAGGGACGGAAGGCGGCATTGGATTTGCGCGTGCTGAACCCACAGGCAAAGGATCATCCCGGCAGCAAAATCAATCTGGCGGTGGACAAGGTTTTTCAAATCTGGCAGGCCACGCAGCCAAACCGAAGTTCCCAGCTGGTCTTTTGCGATTTATCCACGCCTTCAAAACTGCGCCGCCAGTTTTGCGTTTACGACGACCTGAAAGCCAAGCTGGTGGAACGCGGCATTCCCGCCGAAGAAATTGCCTTCATTCAGGATTACGACAGCGATGTTGAAAAACTCGCATTGTTCAAGGAAGTGAAGTCGGGAAAAAAACGGGTTCTCCTGGGCAGCACCCAAAAAATGGGCGCGGGAATGAATGTGCAGGAACGCCTCGTTGCGTTGCATCATCTCGATGCGCCGTGGCGACCCGCCGACGTGGAACAGCGCGAAGGCCGGATTTTGCGGCAGGGCAATCAGAATAAAACAATTCAGATTTATCGCTACGTCACCGAGGGCAGCTTTGACGCCTATATGTGGCAGACGCTGGAAACCAAGGCCAAGTTCATCCATCAGGTGATGACCGGCGACACGCACATCCGGCACATTGAGGACATTGATTCACGCGCCTTGACGTATGCTGAAATAAAGGCCATCGCGTCCGGCAACCCGCTGGTGATTGAAAAGGCATCGGTGGACGCCGAAGTCATGCGGTTTAACCGGCTGCGCTCCCAACACGCCGAAACGCAGTATCGCATCCGTTCCGACCTGCGCCGGTTGATCGAGAAAATTCCTGATTCAAGGCAGCACATCGAAAATCTGAAACTGGACATGGCGCAGCGCACCGACACGCACGGCGACGCCTTTCAAATCCTTTTGGAAAAATCAGTGGTTAAAGACCGCGCCATTGCCGGTGAACTGCTCACCCGCATCGCGCGCCGCGTTCACGGCGCACAAAACCAATTCGACATCGGTTCGTTTGCGGGCTTCGAGCTTTCCGTCCGTGCCTCGCTTTGGGGGAGGGTTGAATTCGTTTTGAAAGGCAAAAATCATTATGCCTTGGACGCCACCGAAACTTCGCTGGGGACGGTTCGTTCGCTCGAATACTTCGTGCAAAACATGGAAGACCGGCTGGCGCATAAGCAAAGCGAACTGGCGGACGCGGAGAAAAAACACGGCGAACTGGAAACCAAAATCGGCCAGCCTTTCGAGCATGAAGACAAACTGCAATCGCTCGGCATACGGCAAAAGGAATTGGAGGAGGCTTTGGACATCACCAAAAATCAGGCGGCAAATTCATTGGCAGCGGAAGCAACCGAACAGGCCGTCGAAGTCGAGCCGGAGGCTGAAACCGAATCCGTCCAGACCAATGTGCGGCAATCGCGCGGCAAAACTCCGGCAACCAAAGCGACCGCCTCAGTGCGCGTAGCTATGGCGCATTAAATTTTCGCCCGCCGCGCGAGTCGCGCCGGAAATCCGTTTAAGGCTTCGTGGAATTGCCGCTGGCATTATATGCTGCGCTGCGCTTGGCAAGGATGCTACGGGTCGGCTCAAAAGCAGCCGCTTCCGTTCCTCCTTGCCAATGCTCGCTTCGCAAGGCTGCGGCCTCTAGGAATTCACGAAGCACACCATAAGCCTCGGCTTGTCGGATGAAAAACAGTGAAGTGCAAATGGTGCGTAACGCTCGCCGTGAATGTCTGTGCGCAGCGGGAAAACCAATCGGATAAGAGAACGAAAACAGTATGAGCATATCCAGACGAGAATCGTCGGCGTTCCAACTGGCCGGAACTCACCGCCGCCGCCGACTTGCAGGGTGTCGCCTACCCAAGCCAATGGGATGCCGAGGCGACGACTGGACTTTTGGAATCGTTGCACGCCGTGAATTATCACTCGCTCGCCGGGGTTGTTTCCGACCGGCTCGAAAAAGCCGGAGCAGCTCGCGCGTCGTCGGATTGACGCCGCAGACCGCCGCTTACGACAGCGCAACTGGCAAAGTTGATTCACATGGGCGGGAGCAATTCCGCCCATTTTTTCCCAAGCCGGAGGCGCAAAAGTTTTTCCCGACCTGCCGCAAGTGTGTGAGAAATTCCTGGGCGGCAAATTTAAGCGGTCGCTTGTTCCTCATAACAATCGCAATGGATCGTTTGGGCCAAGGGTTTTCCAGTTGCCGGTAGGTGATGGGGGTTGAGGTGTCGGCAATGGCTGTTTGTGGAATCAAGGAAATGCCCTTGCCCGCCGCCACCAGTGTTTGAATGGTCGCAAGCTGGCCGCTGCGAATGACAATGCGCGGATGAAAATTGTGGCGGCGACCAAAGCCAATGGCGTAATCACTGAAGCTGTGATCTTCTTGCGACAAGATGAATTTTTCGGACATCAAATCTTCCTTGAAAATTTGCCGTTTGCGCGTGAGGGGATGACTGGGATGGAGCGCCAGCAGCATTTCTTCGGAAAACAATGTCTCTGTTTCAAACCCGTGTTCCCGGACTGGCAAACTGACAAGACCCAAGTCCAGCTTGCCCGTCTCAATCAGTTGCAAGGATTGTTCCGCCATGTTTTCGTGAACGAACACTTGAATTTTCGGATGCCGCTCAACAAATGTTCCCAGAACGAGAGCCAGAAAACAGGGCGCAATTGTCGGCAAAACTCCAAAGGAAACTTTGCCCGCGCGGATTCCGTCGCTGCTGCGGATTTCCTGCTTGGCCTTTTCAATCTGCGCCAGAATCCGCGTTGCCCGCCGCAAAAGCAGGTTGCCCGCATTCGTCGGCACAATCAGCCGGTGGCTTCGGTTCAAAAGAGGTTTACCCACCCGGCTTTCCAGTTTTTGAACCTGCTCGCTCAAATTGGATTGGGAGATGTTGCAGCGAGCGGCAGCCTTGCTAAAGCTTCCCTGGTCAACCACCGCCATAAAATACCGTAATTGATTTGTGTCCACACAACGAGCGTGAATGCCCTGTTCCTGAAAATTGCAAACTCTTTTGCAATTTAGAAGAGTCGAATTGAACTATCGGTTCCACCGATAAAACATATCGGAACTACCCGTTTCGCATTTTTCAGCGGCGGTGTTATTTGAAGGTTGCGCTTTTTGCGAGTCGCAATTTTTACGAATGACAAACGGCAAACCACGACGGACAAAGTATCCTGCCAATCTGGTCGGGCCGCGAATTCGTAAATTGAGGGTCGAGCGCGGCTGGTCACAGGCAAAATTTGCAGTGCAATTGCAGTTAAAAGGACTGGACATGGGGCGCGACGTGGTTGCCCGGATTGAATGTCAAATTCGTGGCATCAGAGACTTGGACATCCCTTTTTTCGCCCGCACTTTGGAGGTGGAGATTTCCCATCTATTTTTCAATTTGCCAGACACGAGTCCCCGTTGAAAGCCAACCAACCTGCCAGATCATTATTTTCAAAATGTTGTGATGATTTCATCACAACCAGCCTGCCGCAAAATGGTAAAACACAGTCAAACGCTATGGACGCCAGCGAATCAAAAGCAACCGAACAACCGCCGCAAAAAGAACGGATCGCCTATTCAATCCACGAAGCCGCCGACATGCTCGGAGTGGATTATTTCAGCGTCTATCGGCTCATCCAGCGAGGGAAATTGAAGGCGTGTCGCGCCTTGCGCGGAAAGTTTCTCATATCGAAGACGGAGCTTTTCCGGCTGTTGAACACGGAGTAAAATTTATGTTGAAACGAAATGGAGAAGATTGTGAACACCCGGTGCCGAATTATCCCGGCCTGCTGACGACGAGCGAATATAAAGCCTACAACGTGGCCGTGCCGTTGGTGGCGGTGGAGGTGCAAATGTTCAACGAACGGACAAACACCCTGTCGGGAATTGACAATCAAAGCGCCCAAATCGCCGAGCAAGTTGCCGCGCAATCAACGCAGGGGCTGCAATCTTTGACTGTGAAAGGGACGCCGGAGAGCACCTGGCAAATCCGGCAAACTTTGTTCAAGTCGTCCCGGAGTGAGATGCTGCTTTGTTCGCGTGAGGTGGAAGAAAAAAAACAGTTTTCCATTGTTGAAAAGTTTGACCCCCGTTCTCAATATGCGCGCATCCACGGGGAGACGGATTTGCACATGATCGGCACCAACGCTTTTGCCTTGTTGCAATCTTTTGTGGAAAGCGAGCGAAGCGTTCTTCAGTTGTTCCGCAAGGATATTGAAGCCACGGTGGAAGAAAGCCTTTCAGAAAAGTTTCCTAATCAAAATCACAGCCGGGTTGTGCGGGCAATTTCGGCGCGCTGTGGGAATCAAGCGGCGGTTGAAAGCGAAAAGGAAAAACCCGCGAAGAACATCAAAATTCGGATGTGAGGCGACTTTATGGGCGACTTCAATTCCATGTTCCCGAATTTTCTGACCCAGTGTTTGTCGCTCAAAACATTGCTCACGCCTGTCGCTTTTTTGCTCATCACCGGCGGGTTGATTGCCTCGACCATCGCGCATCATCGAAGCGGGAACGCCCAGCTTCAGGCAATCGGGAAAGTGATTGTCCTCATCATGCTGATTGTTTTCCTGCCGACTTGGGGAAATCAAATTGTGTCCATCGTGGACGACACGGTGAAAAATGTCTTGAAAGTTGATCCGGCGAAAATCCACGACCAGTATCAGGCGGCACTTCAAATTAAAAAATCAAGCGACGGAAATACAAGCTGGTGGGATAAACTTGTCAATTTTCCAGCTTCTATGGTCGAAGCCCTGATGTCGGTTGCCTTCATCATTTTGGGCTGGCTCGCGAGCACGATTGAATGGTGGGCGTATATTTTACAGAGCGCGATTTTGTTCATCGGCTATGCCCTGTCACCCATTTTCATTGGGATGCTGGCGTTTCCGTCGCTTCAACAAACAGGGCGTAATTATCTGCTAAATTTGGTAGGCGTAATGATCTGGCCGCTTGGATGGGGTGTCGCCGGCCTGATTACCCAGGGCATGATTGATTTTATGACCGACCAAAGCTTTTTAAGTTCTTCCTCTGCCCCAAACACACTTTATACTTTGCAAAATTTGATGGGACTCGCGTTCCTGGGCATCTGGATCATTTTCAGCACCATCGCCGCACCAACGGCCATTCAAAGGGCGATAACAATGGGACACTCCGCCGTTTCAAGCTTGTTCAGCGGAGGCTTCGCGGCGGGCCGGGCGGCGGCAACGGCTGGCGCGACCACGTTTGCCGATGGAGGCGCAGCCGGAATCAAGAACGCCATTGCTGCCGGGGCGATGGCGACAGCCGCTGCGACAGAATCATTGGCGGCATCTTCAATGAGCGACGGACATGGCGGCGGCGGCTCGTTGCTCGGTTCGCTCGCGCAAATGAACAACCGGGCGCACGAGCGCGAGCGCGACAAAGAGGCGCAAAATAAACCACAAGGCTTTCCGCCCAATGATCCGACGGGTGATAAAACCGTCGCTGGACTGATTGATAAAAGCCGCAATTCTGGCTCTTGATTTTTTACAATAACAGGTGAAAACGCCCCGTCGTTGTGTTACAATAAGGTTGTATGGAATTCCTTGCCATCATGGGAATTGGAACGCTGGTTGCCATCTGGGTTGTGGCGAACCTGCCGAACTCGCGCAGTCTTCGCCGCGATATGGTTTCGTTTGAAGAAAAGCCGCCCCAAACCCCCGCTTGGGGAAAAGAGATGTCCGACGTTTATTCAACGGATGGTTTTGATTATTTAAGAAAACTGGAGCTTAATCAAAAAGACCCGAGCCATTGGCCTTGTCCGTTCCCGCCGCCAGAGCCGCCCAAATACGATTAGGCGGCTGGTTGCTTCTGGTTGCCTGAAATCTTCGCCTTCAATTTCTCAATGGTTGCAACGCCGACACGTTCCAGCAATTCATCCAGTAACGCTTGCGGCTCTGACAGTTCTTGTTCAAATACTTCGCGCCCCATTGCTGCTTTTGCACTCTGAAGATATTTCGGCAGCGGCACGATTTGCACCGGCTCGTTAGCCTGTCCCAAAAAAGTTTCAATCGCTTCGCTGGACGCCCACCACGGATAGGAATACGCCGCTTTTGCTTGAGCCACCGTTTTACCGCCATTCGTGGAGGGGGCAACCACTGATGGGGTTGGGTTGGGGGAAGCCGTCGCGTTGAGAGTTACGCTTTCGCCGAAAATAACTTTCTCCGCCATGTTCGCGGAGTGTTTGTCCCGCAAGTGGCCGTAGGTTTGCATCGCAAGCACACCACCATCTTTATGCCCCAACCACTTTGCAACGGTTGGAATGTCCACGCCAGACTCAATGCAGCGTGTTGCAAAGAGGTGTCGCAGGTCATGATGCGTCAGGTGAAAAAGCCCCAGCTTCTTGCAGGCG